>PMOU01000249.1:244-6146 GCA_003161205.1 Actinomycetota bacterium
AGCAGCCCGGCCAGCTGCCGTCCGAGGTCACGCATGGCCGTGTCGGTCTTGATGTGAATGGTCATGGGCAGGCGCCCTGGCCCGTTCGGAAAAATCATCAGGAACCACCTGGGTAGCTTCTCGGGACCCGGGCGCCGATACCGGTGGCCATCTCATAGGAGATGGTGCCCAGCGCCTCGCCCCATTCCTGTGCCGTGGCCTCGCCGTCATCGCCCGGGCCGAACAGCACCACCTCNNCCGGCTCGTCGCCGAAATCGACGACGAACTGATCCATGCAGACCGTGCCCGCGATCGGCCAGCGGCGCCCGCGCGCGCTGACCAGCGGCAGGCCGACCGCCCCGCGCGGCACCCCGTCCGCGTAGCCGAGCGGCACCAGGCCCAGGGTGGTCTCCCGGGAGGTGACGTACCGGTGGCCGTAAGAGACACCGGTGCCGGGCGGCACCCGCTTGACCAGGATCAGCCGGGCGCGCAAGGTCAGCGCCGGCCGCAGCCATGACGGCGCGCCGCCCGGCAAGGTGGACAGGCCGTAGATGGCCCCGCCGAACCGCACCAGGTCATACCGGGATTCGGGCACGGTCAGCCCGGCGGCAGTGTTGGCGATGTGCCGGACCTCGGGGGTGACACCCGCCTTCTCCGCGACCGCGACGGCGTCGGTGAACGCGGCCAACTGGGCCGTGATCGACGGATGCCCGGGCAGGTCGGCGCAGGCGAAGTGGGACCACAGGCCGACGACCCGGACCAGATCGCGGGCCTGAGCGTCCAGGGCAGCGGCGACCAGAGCCGGCCAGTCCCGCACGGTGGCTCCGCCCCGGCTCAGGCCGGTGTCGGCCTTCAGGTGCAGCCGGGCTGTCCGGTCCGCCCGGATGGCCGCGGCCGCCACCTGGGCCACGTACTCGGCCGACCCGGCGGACAGGTCGATGCCGCGGGCGATCGCGTCCTCAGGGTCGCCGAAGGACATGAGGCAGAGCACCGGGGCGGTGATCCCGGCTTGCCGGAGGGCGAGCGCCTCGGCGGTGTCGACGACACCCAGCCAGCTGGCCCCGCCGGCCAGTGCCGCCCGGGCCGCCGGGACCATGCCGTGGCCGTAACCGTTCGCCTTCACCACGGCCATCACCTGGCTGCCGCGCACCCGCTCNNGTCCATCACGCCTGCAGGCTCCGGAACGCAGCGGGCAGGGCCCGGACCAGGTCCGAGGCCCCGATCGGGGCTTCGGCGATCCCGCCGGTCTCCTCGGTCTCCTCGGCGGATGCCGGAGCCGACCGGGCTGACGGGTCCGGGCCGGCCGCGGCGAGCCGGGCGGCCAGGCCGTGCAGGTACGCGGCGGCCAGGCCCGCCTCGGCGGGCGCCAGGCCCTGCGCGAGCAGCGCGCCGGCCAGCCCGGACAGCACGTCGCCGCTGCCCGCGGTGGCCAGCCACGGCGTGCCGGTCGGGTTCACCAGGACCGGCTGGTCCGCTGCCTCCTCCGCAGCCTCGGGCGAGGCGATGACGGTGGTGGATCCCTTCAGCAGCACGGTGACACCGAACTCGGCGGCCGCCCGGCGGGCGTGCTCGAGGCGGCGGGCTTCCACCTGGTCCCCTTCGGTGCCGAGCAGCCGGGCCAGCTCGCCGGCGTGCGGGGTGATGAGGGTCGGCGCCGCGCGCGGAAGCAGGTCCTTGACCTGGCTCAGGATCGTCAGCCCGTCCGCGTCCACCAGCACCGGCAGGTCAGTGCGCAGAATCGCCGTCAACCGCGCCACGGCGTCCGGCCCGGTGCCCATGCCCGGGCCGGCCACCCACGCCTGGACCCGGCCCACCGAGCCGATCAGGTCCCAGTCAGCGTCGTCGGGGTGCACGGTGAGCACGGTCTCCGGCCACACCTGCCGGACCAGCGCGGCAGCGGCCTGCGCGGTCACCACCCGGACCATGCCGGCCCCGCCGTGCACCGCCCCGCCGGCCGAGAGCAGCGCGGCGCCGGTGAAGCGGTCGCTGCCGGCCAGCAGGCCGAGCACGCCCCGGCGGTACTTATCTGATTCCGGTCCGGGGCGCGGCAGCAGCTCGCTGATGTCATGACGCTGCGGCGCCGCGGCGGCGGGCCCGTCTGTCAGGTACGGGCCCAGGCCGATGTCCACCAGCTCCACCGTGCCCGCGTGCCCGGCACCCGGGTCGATCAGCAGCCCGGGCTTGATCGCGCCGAAGGTCACGGTGACGTCGGCCCGTACCGCCGGGCCGTCGACGGCTCCGGTGTCGGCGTCGATGCCGCTGGGCAGGTCAACGGCCACCACGGTGGCTCCGGCCAGGCGGGCCTGCTCAGCCCGCTGGGCCAGGCCCGCGAAGGGCTCCCGCAGGCCGCCCCGGCCGCCGATGCCGAGCAGGCCGTCAATGATCAGGTCGGCGCGGTCGATCGCGTCGCCCGCCGCAGGGCCCTGACCGGCTATCCGGCCGCCCGCGGCGCGCAGCGCGGCCGTTCCGCCCGGATGGGCCGCCGGACCTAGCGCCACCGCGGTGACGGCGGCGCCGCGGCCAGCCAGCCGGGCGCCCGCGAACAGGGCATCACCGCCGTTGTCCCCGCTGCCGGCCAGCACGACGACCCGGGATCCGTACACGCGCCCCGGCTGCTGGCTGAGCAGCGACGCGCACACCGACGCGAGTCCCGCGGCGGCGCGCCCCATCAGCGCCCCTTCGGGGACGAGCTCCATCAGCGCGCGTTCGGCCGCCCGGACCGCGGCAACGTGGTAAGCGACTCGCATGGGTCCCTACTGTACGGCTCCGGCCGGCCCCTGCTGCCCGGCCCCTACTGCCCCGCCCTACTGCCCCGTCCCTGCTGGCCGGCCAGGGCTAGCCGGACCTCGTCCGCGAGCTGGCCGACGACACTTTCGGCCAGGCCGGCGTCCTCTGCCTGGACCATCAGCCGGATCGTGGGTTCGGTGCCGCTCGGCCGGACCAGCACACGGCCGTTGTCACCGAGCCTGGCCTGCGCCCGGGCCACGGCCGCGGCAACCTCCGGCCCGAGCTGCGACGCGTCGCCCGGCACGTTGACGAGCACCTGGGGGTACTTCGGCATCATCTTCGCCGCCGCCGCCAGCGGTACCCCGCGCCGGTTCACCGCGGCGAGCAGTTGCAGGCTGGTCAGCACGCCGTCGCCGGTGGTCGCGTACTCACCCATGATGATGTGCCCGGACTGCTCCCCGCCGAGCACGTAACCGCCCTCGCGCATGGCGGCGGACACGTGCTTGTCGCCGACCGGGGTCTCGATCACCCGGATGCCGGCTTCCCGCATGGCCACATGGAAACCCTGGTTGGACATCACCGTGACCACCACCGCGTCGCCGGCCAGCCGACCCGCCTCTTTCAGCTCGGTCGCGAGCACGGTCAGGATCTGGTCCCCGTCCAGCGGCTGCCCGCCCGCGTCCATCGCCAGGCACCGGTCGGCGTCGCCGTCGTAGGCGATGCCCGCGTCCGCGCCGTGCTCGAGGACCGCCGCGGCCAGGGCGCCGAGAGATGTCGAGCCGCACCCGGCGTTGATGTTGAGCCCGTCGGGTTCGGCGCCGATGGTGATGACCTCCGCGCCGGCCCGGCGCAACGCCTCGGGCGCCATCAGGTAGGCCGCCCCGTGCGCGCAGTCGGCCACCACGCGCAGGCCCGCCAGCGGCGACGGGCCGGACAGCGTGGACAGCAGATGCTCCAGGTACCGTTCCTGCCCGGCACCACCGTCGCTGACCCGGCCGAATTCCCCGGCGGCGATGGCCGGTGTCCTTGGCTCTGGTATGCCCGGTGACGGCCTGCCTTGTTCCGGTGCCCTCAGCCGGGCTTCGATCTCGTCTTCCACCGTGTCTGGCAGCTTGACGCCGCCGCGCCCGAAGAACTTGATCCCGTTGTCCCGGGCCGGGTTGTGGCTCGCCGAGATGACGACGCCGAAAGCGGCGTCCATGGCCCCGGTCAGGAAGGCCACGCCGGGCGTCGGAATGACCCCGAGCCGCACCACGTCGACGCCCGCGCTGGCCAGGCCGGCCACCACAGCGGCCTCCAGGAACTCGCCCGAGGCACGCGGATCCCGGCCGACGATGGCCACCGGGTGCCCGGGATGGCTCACGCCGCGGCCGAGAACGGCGGCAGCGGCCACGCTGAGGTCCAGGGCCAGCTGAGCGGTCAGATCACGACCAGCTACACCACGGACACCGTCCGTGCCGAAGAGACGGATGGACTTATCCCCCGANNTTACCGCTTGGAGTACTGCGGCGCCTTGCGGGCCTTCTTCAGGCCGTACTTCTTCCGCTCCTTGACCCGGGCGTCCCGGGTGACGAACCCGGCCTTCTTCAGCGCCGGGCGGTTCTCCGGGTCGAGCAGGATGAGCGACCGGGTCACGCCGAGGCGCAGCGCGCCCGCCTGCCCCGTGACGCCGCCGCCGGAGATCCGGGCGATCACGTCGAACTGGCTCTCCGCCCCGAGGGTCACGAACGGCTCGTTGACCAGCTGCTGATGCACCTTGTTAGGGAAGTACACATCGAGCGTGCGGCCGTTGATCGTCCACTGGCCGGAGCCAGGGAGGATGCGGACCCTGGCGATCGCCTCCTTGCGGCGGCCGGTGCCGGCCGCGTGGCCGGTCACGACCGGGCGCCGGGCGGCGGCCCGCGCCGGGGCGTCCTGTGCGGTTTCCGTCGTGTATTCCGACGGGACCTCCGCGCCGTACTCGTCGTCAGCGAACTCAGCGCCGTCCTCGACGCTCGGGGTGGTAACGCCAGTGGGCTCAGCCACGGTCTTCCTCGTACTTCCTCTGCTTGTCTACTGCTCGATCTGCGTGATCTCGTACGGCTGAGGCCGCTGCGCCTGGTGCGGGTGGTCAGGACCCGCGTAGACCTTGAGCTTGCTCAGCGTCTTGCGGCCGAGCGAGTTCTTCGGCAGCATGCCCCGGACGGCCTTCTCCACGGCGCGCTCGGGATTGCTGGCCATCAAGCTGGCATACGAGACGGACCGCAGGCCGCCCGGGTAGCCGGAATGCCGGTAGGCGTGCTTCTGCTCCAGCTTGTTACCGCTGAGCGCAACCTTCGCAGCATTGACCACGACCACGAAATCGCCCGTGTCCACGTGCGGTGCGAAGATCGGCTTGTGCTTGCCCCTGAGCAGCACAGCCACGTGGCTGGCCAGGCGGCCGAGCACCACGTCTGAAGCGTCGACGACATGCCACTGCCGCGTGATGTCACTGTCCTTCGGGCTGAATGTGCGCACAGTCCTAAGCCTTCGCGTATGTATCGTGATCTTCTCCGGNNAAGGGCACACCGCGTGCATGCCCGTAGCGCATGACGCCAATGCAGCATACTCCGGTTCACGCAGTGATGCCAAAGCGACGCCGCCAGCGATCTCACCGGCCCGGCCGGGGCCGGCATCGGTCGCTAATGATCGACCTGAGCTGGAAAATTCTATGACAACCATACCCAGGCTGATCAGGACGCTACCCTAACGTTATGGATCATCAGGGCACCGGACGGAACCGTCCGGGCGCAGACCCGCGTCGCCAGGCACCCTGGCCTGGGCCGGAAAGCAGCGAGAGCCCAGATGATTCAGCGTACCCGGCACAGGCCGGGAGCGGTTCCCAGCAGACCCCCGGACCTGTCACCGGTCCCCAGCGCACCCCTGGACCCGCCACCGGTGCCCAGTGGACCTCTCCTCCCGTGANNCCCCAGCGCACCGCTCCGGTGACCGGCCCCCAGCGCCTCTCGGGACCCAACACGAACGGTCCCGGTACGAGCCTGCCACCGGCGGCAGCTCCTGGGCGGGGCCTCCACCGGGCGCCTGGACCGCAGCAGGCCCCGGGATCAGGTACCGGTGCGCGGCGGCTCCCGGGATACGGCACCGGCGCTCAACACGCCCTGGGCAACCCGACCGGCGCTCAGCACGCCCTCGGCACCGGCGCTCAGCCCTTCCGTGG
>PMOU01000165.1 GCA_003161205.1 Actinomycetota bacterium
CGGCCGCGGGCGAAGGACAGCGCGTCCTCCATCCCGACCCGCAGGTGACCGCCGGCCCCGAGGGCGCCGAACAGCACCGGCAGTGTGGTCCGGCCGATCCCGGTCGCCGACCAGCTGGCGCCCGCCGGCAGCGCGGCGACCGCGGCGGCCAGGGTAGCCACATCTCCCGGCATGCCGCCCGGCACGCCCATCACCAGGTCGCAGTGCACATGACCGCCGGCCGGCGGCCCGAATTCGGCGAGCAGCCGGTGCAGCGTCGCCACCTGCCCGAGGTCGAACAGCTCGAACTCCGGCACGACCTGGCGCTCCTGGGTCAGCTGATAGAGGTCCTTGATGAACGACCAGGGGTTGGCGAACACGTCATCACCGAAGTTCACCGTGCCGCAGGTCAGCGAGCAGGCGTCCGGACCAGCCTCCAGCACGGCCAGCCGGTCGGCGAAGCTGTCGGTCACCGCGCCGCCGGTGGANNTCCCTGATGTGCACGTGGATGACCGCCGCCCCGGCCGCCTCGCACTCCTTGGCGGTGGCGACCAGCTCGGTCAGGGTGACCGGCAGCGCGGGCACCGCGGACTTATCCGCCTCGGCACCCGTCGGGGCCACGGTGATCAGGGTCTCGCGGTCAGTGCTTGGGGCCATGCCAGGGACCCTACCCTCGTGTCGCCTGCCCGGCCGGCAGGGCCAGGTACCGCCGGGCGAACGCCAGCGACTCCGCCAGGTCGGCCTCCCTGACCTCCCTGGTCGCCGCCCGGGTGGTCTTCACCTCGACCACCACGGTGCCGTGATAGCCGGTCGCCATGAGGTGGCAGAGGAGTTCGGCGCAGGGCTGGCTGCCACGGCCGGGCACCAGGTGCTCATCAGGCACCGGCCCGGCCGGATTGCCGGTGCCGTCGGCCAGGTGCACGTGGGCCAGGCGGCCGCCGAGCTCGAGCTCGGTGGCCATGGCCATGGCATCAGAGCCCGAGGCCGCGGTGTGCGACAAGTCCAGCGTGACGTGCGGGACGTTGAAGGCGGTCGGGTCCCAGTGCGGGGCGTACGGCACCATCTCGCCGCCGCCGGCCCGCAGCGGGTACATATTCTCCACCGCGAAGACGACGTCGGTCTCCTGCGTCATCGCGACCACGCCCTCCTCGAAGCCGCGGGCGTACTCGCGCTGCCAGCGGAACGGCGGGTGCACCACCACGACCCCGGCGCCGAGGCGCTCGGCGAGGTCCTTGGCCCGCCTGAGCTTCTCCCACGGGTCACGGCCCCAGACCCGCTGGGTGAGCAGCAGGCCCGGCGCGTGCACGGACAAGATCGGGACCTGATGGTAGTCACGCAGCCCCAGCAGCGCGTCCGCGTCCTGGCTCACCAGGTCGGTGTAGACCATGACCTCGACCCCGTCGTACCCGAGCCGCGCGGCGATGTCGAAGGCCTCTGGCGTGCGTTCGGGGTAGACGGACGAGGTCGACAGGGTGACAGGCGGACTCCATACCTTCGCCTCGCCGCTCACCGCAGGACTCCCTCCGTAGGGTTCCCCCTCAGCTTACTGAGATTGTCAGAGGGGACCGCTACTGTGCGGGTCATGGCGAAGGCAACGGCGGGGACGGCCGGCTACCGGTGCACGGAGTGCGGCTGGCAGTCCGCTAAGTGGAGCGGCCGGTGCGGCGAATGCCAGGCCTGGGGCACGGTGACCGAAGCGGGAATGCCCCGGCTGGCCCGGTCGTCCCGGGTGCCCGGGGCTTCTGGGGGCGGCATCCGGGCGGTCTCCTACCGCAGCGCCGCGCCGGTCAGCACGCCCGCGGTGCCCATCGGCGAGGTCGACGCCACCGACGCCGCCGCGCGAGCCACCGGGCTCGATGAGCTCGACCGGGTCCTCGGCGGCGGACTGGTGCCCGGCGCCGTCGTGCTGCTGGCGGGCGAGCCGGGCGTGGGCAAGTCGACGCTCCTGCTCGAGGCGGGCGCGCTGGTCGCGGAGTCCGGGCCGGTGCTCTACGTTACCGGGGAGGAGTCCGCCGCCCAGGTGCGGATGCGCGCCGACCGGATCGGCGCGGTCAGCGACCAGCTGTTCCTGGCCGCCGAGACAGACCTGGACGTCGTGCTCGGGCACGTCGATCAGGTCCAGCCCCGGCTGCTGATCATCGACTCGGTGCAGACGATCGCCGCCGCCGGGGTGGAAGGGGTGCCCGGCGGGGTGACCCAGATCCGCGAGGTGGCGAGCGCGCTGACCGCGGTGGCCAAGGAACGCTCGCTGGCGACCATCCTGGTCGGGCACGTCACCAAGGACGGCTCGGTGGCCGGGCCGCGGACCCTGGAACACCTCGTCGACGTGGTGCTGCACTTCGACGGCGACCGGCACTCCCAGCTGCGGATGGTCCGGGCGGTGAAGAACAGGTACGGGCCGACCGACGAGGTCGGCTGCTTCGACCTGGGCGAGTACGGCCTCATCGGACTGCCCGACCCGAGCGGGCTGTTCCTGTCCCAGCACCAGGAGCCGGTCCCGGGCACCTGCGTCACGGTCACGCTCGAGGGCCGCAGGCCGCTGCCCGCGGAGGTGCAGGCGCTGGTGGGTCCCTCCGCGCTGGAGGTGCCGCGCCGCGCCACGTCCGGGCTGGACTCCTCCCGGGTCGGCATGGTGATCGCCGTCCTGCAGCGCCGGGCCGGGCTCAAGCTCGGCCGGCAGGATGTGTACGCGGCGACCGTCGGCGGGGTCCGGCTCACCGAGCCCTCGGTGGACCTGGCCGTGGCGGTCGCCCTGGCCAGTTCGGCCGCGAACCTGAGCGTGCCACGCGGCGTGGTGGCGATCGGCGAAGTTGGCCTGGCCGGCGAGGTCCGCCGCGTCGCGGGCCTGCCGCGACGCCTGGCCGAAGCCGAGCGGATGGGCTTCCGGCGCGCTATCGTCCCGGCGGCCTCCGGCGCTCCCTTGGAGCACGCTGACGGCCCTACACCGCTGATGCAGCTAGTGGAGGTGCAGGACGTCCGCCAGGCGCTCTCCGCCGTCCTGGGGACCGACCTCTGACCGCCGGCCAGCAGCACCCCGGCTCGCACAACGCCAGCTAGGTGCCTGTGCGCCAGCCTTAGCCCGCGCTAGCCCGCGCTAGCCCGCGCTAGCCCGGCGACCCGGTCCCGGACACTAGCGAGTCCGGACACTGGCGAGTC
>PMOU01000271.1 GCA_003161205.1 Actinomycetota bacterium
ATTTCGGCTGGGCGGGGTGCGGGCTGCGCCCCGTGGTGATCTAGCTCACACCAATTTTCGTCACTGCGCGCATGGTTGTCAGGCATGGTGGACACTCGACAGCACCCCGCCTGTGGGGTGGCAACCTGGAGTTAGCCGGCGCCCTGACCCGCGCCACGTCCCGCAGGCCGATGCCTGCCGCCGTCACGGCGGCAGTGGCGATCGAGGGTGAAGCAGATCGCGTGACGCGAGCCACCGAAAGGCCCCTTTGTCACGGCACCGGAAGATTCAGCTCAGTCGAACCAAGGCCATCCTCGTCGCGGCCGGAGCGCTCTCCGTCGCTACCGCCGCGTCGGCAACAGCAGCAACAACCTGGACATCAGGATCCGCGGGCCCCTCGGCACACGCGACCGGTCTCTCGGTCGGCCGTGCGGCTGCCGCACACGACGGGCCGCGCCTGGCCGTCACCAGCCAGCTGGCCTCGCCGCAAGCCGGCGTCACTTACCAGCTGACGAGCCTTACCTTCGCGCAGCGGGCGTCTGCCCTCCGCGCCGTGCAGGCACGGGACGCCATGGCGCAGTGGACGGCCGCGCACAAGCGGGCCGCACAGAAGGCCGCGGCGGCACGAGCCGCAGCGGTACGAGCCGCGGCCACGTCCGCGGCGGCGACCTCGTCTCCATCCGCCGCCCCGCCGCCGGCCGCCCCCTCCGGCTCGGCGCAGCGGATCGCGGCGGCGATGCTCGGCTCCTTCGGCTGGTCCGCCAGCGAATTCGCCTGCCTGGATCCCTTGTGGGCGCACGAGAGCGGCTGGAGTACGACCGCTGACAACGCCGGCACCGGCGCCTACGGCATTCCGCAGGCGCTGCCCGGAGCCAAGATGGCCAGCGCCGGACCGGACTGGCAGACCGACGCCGCGACGCAGATCAAGTGGGGCCTGGGGTACATCAAGGACACCTACGGTTCGCCCTGCGCCGCCTGGGCTCACGAGCAGGAGACCGGCTGGTACTAGCGGCAGGACACCGGCTGGTACCAGCTGCTGGGTCACGTCATCGGGTTGAAGGTTTCCATCTCCTCGTCGAAGACCGGCCGCAGCTGGCTCCACTGGCTCACCGGCGCGGTCATGTACAGCGCGTAGGACTGCGGGCCGGCCGAGGTCTGCGCGATGTAGAGCAGGTCGATGGCCTCCTGCTGGACGCCCGCATCATCCCAGGTGAACTTCCAGTAGGACCCCGGCCGGCCGCGGATCGTCAGCCGGGCCAGCCCGAGCTGGCGGTAGCCGGGAAAGCGGCGCTGGGCCAGGGACTGATTCCTGATGTATGTCGCTTCCCGCAACATGTCGCTGTAGGTATGCGGCGTCAGGTCGGCGAGCAAGTTCACTGCTCCCGCCGACGGATCCTTCAGGTACGTCTGGTAGCCGCTGATGGACGCCTTCCAGCTGGTCGGCGCGGCCAGGCTGAAGCCGGCGGTCTCATTGGCCGCGGCCGGCTGGGAGTAGGTCGCGTAGCCAGCCGGGAGCGAGCCCGCGGGCTGCTTGTTGATCGCATCGACGATCTGCAGGGCGGACGGCGGGAGCGCGCCCCCGGTCGTCGTCGTCGACGTCGACGATTTGCCCTGGGCGGAATTGTTCTGATGGACCAGCACGACGGTGGCGACGCCCGCCGCGGCGCCGACGACCGCCAGGATCACCAGGGCGACCTTCCACCACAACCCTGACCGCTGCCGCCCTTCCGGCGCGTACTCCGGCCGGGCATCGGACCATGACCCAGGCCCCCCGGACTGGGACGCCGAGCCGGACGGGGACGCGGAACCGGGCGGGGACGCCGGGCCGGAGCGAGGCGAAGGGTCATACCAGGAAGAGAAATCGGGCGGCGGCGCCTCGGGCCGGGCCGAGGACCCGTACCCGGAATCAGGTGAGTAGCCGAACGAAGATCCAGGCGAGTACCCGGTCGGCTCGCCCTGATCCGCGCGGCCCGGCGACAGCCCGTACCGTCCCGTGTCGCCCAGGGCCGGCTGCGCCGCGGTTGGCGCGTCCGCCGCCGCGGCCGGCTGGCCGGACAGCGAGGCGGTGTCCCCCGGCAAGGCAGTGTCCCCCGGCGAGGTGGTGCCTACTGGCGAGCCAGCTTCCCTCGGNNGCAGTGTCCCCCGGCGCCCGGCCGGGCGGTTCCCGCGAGGTCGTCGGCCCGGCTGCGGCGACGTCCAGTGAGGTCGCGCCGAGCTCGGACGAGCTGGCCAGGGCCGCGCCGGCCGAGGCGGAAGGAGCCGGCCCCGGCCGTGGCGGCCGTGAGCCGGGCGACTTCGGCGGGGATGATGCGGACAGCGCGGTGGGTTCATAGCCGCCGGGCGAGCCCACGGTCCGGTCGGTCAGCAGCGGCAGCACGTCGGTGATCATCCGCGCGGCGGTGCCCGCGTCCGGCCGGTCGCTGGGCTCGCGGCGCAGCAACGCGGCGATCACCGGTGCGAGCGCGCCCGCCGTCACCGCTGCGGGCGCGTCCTCGTTGATGATGGCGGACATGGTGGTGAGTGCTCCGCCGCGCTTCTCGAACGGGCCGTGCCCTTCGACGGCCGCGAACAGGGTCGCGCCGAGCGACCACAGATCGGAGGCGGGGGAGGCGGCTTCGCCGCGGATCCGCTCGGGGGCGGTGAACCCGGGCGAGCCCATCACCATGCCGGTCTGGGTGAGCTTGGGGTCGTCTTGGAAGGTGGCGATGCCGAAGTCGGTCAGCACGGCCCGGTCGTCCCGGCCGAGCAGGACGTTGCTCGGCTTGACGTCCCGGTGCATCACCCCGGCGGCGTGCGCGACGGTCAGCGCGGAGAGCAACTGCCGGCCCATCTCGGCCGCTCGCCGCGGCGACAGCGGACCCGAGGTCGCGAGCACCTGGTCCAGGGACTGGGCGTTGATCAGCTGCATGACGATCCAGGGACGGCCCTCGTCCTCGGCCACGTCGTAGACGGTCACGACCGCCGGGTGGTTGAGCCGGGCCGCGGTCTTGGCTTCCCGCAGCGTTCGCTGGTAGGCGTGCGCCCGCTCGTCGTCGGTGAGCGTGTCGGCGATGTGGACTTCCTTGACCGCGACGTCACGGTCGAGAAGCTGATCGCGGGCACGCCACACCACCCCCATGGCACCGCGGCCGATGGGGGCTTGCAGACGGTACCGTCCGGCGATGACGCGCCCGGTATCCGCCAAAGGGTGCATACGCGGACCATACACGGTGTTTGCTGAAAGGTCCCCGGCAGTCGCCTAAGCATCGATTAAGTGTCACCAGACTGTGCTCTGTGAGTCTTCGCCCGCCTTCGGCTCACTCGGCTTGCGTCATGGCCAGCACGTCCAGGGCGGCATCTAGCTGCGCCTCCGTGATCTCGCCGCGTGAGACAAAGCCACGGTGGAGCACGATCGCCCGGATCGTCTCACCGGTCTCCAGCGCCTCGTGCGCCACCTGCGCCGCCGCTTCGTAGCCGATATAGCGGTTCAGCGCGGTGACGATAACCGGCGACGACTCGGCCACCCGCCGCAGGCGGGCCGGATCAGCGGTGATTCCCGCGACGCAGCGGTCGGCCAGCAGCGGCATCACCGCCGCCAGCAGCCGCGCCGAGGCCAGCAGGTTGCGCCCGATCACCGGCATCATCACGTTCAGCTCGAAATTGCCCGCCGCCCCGCCGAACGCCACCGCCCCGTCGTTCCCCATCACCTGCGTGCACACCTGGCAGACCGCCTCGCAGATGACCGGGTTGACCTTGCCCGGCATGATCGAGGAGCCGGGCTGCAGGTCCGGGATCGAGATCTCGCCCAGCCCCGCCTGCGGTCCCGACCCCATCCAGCGCAGGTCGTTGCNNTTGCAGATCTTGTACAGGCTGACGGCGGTGACGCGCAGCACCCCGCTGGCTTCCACCAGCGCGTCCCGCGCCCCGGCTGCCTCGAAGTGGTTCCGCGCCTGGGTCAGCGGCAACGCCAGGGAATCGGCCAGCCGCGTGATGACCGCGGCGGCGAACCCGGGTGGCGCGTTCAGTCCCGTCCCCACCGCGGTCCCCCCGAGCGGCAGCTCGCCTAGCCGGGGAAGGATCGCCACCGCCCGTTCGGCATCATGACGAAGAGCCGCCGAGTAGCCGCCGAATTCCTGGCCGAGGGTCACCGGTACGGCGTCCATCAGGTGGGTGCGCCCGACCTTGACCACGGCGGCGAATTCCGCCGCCTTGGCCTGCAGCGCCGCGGCGAGGTGGTCCAGCGCCGGGATCACGTCCCGCACCAGCAGCCGGGTGGCGGCCAGCGCGATCGCGGTCGGGAACACGTCATTGGAGGACTGGGACGCGTTGACGTGGTCGTTCGGGTGCACCGCCCGCCCGAGCCGGGCCGACGCCAGCGCCGCGATGACCTCGTTGGCGTTCATGTTGCTCGAGGTCCCCGACCCGGTCTGGAACACGTCGATCGGGAACTGGTCGTCATGCGCACCCGCGGCCACCGAGGCCGCCGCGTCAGCGATCGCCTCGGCCATGTCGGCCTTGAGCATGCCGAGCTCACCGTTGACCGCGGCGGCGGCGCCCTTGACGCAGGCCAGCGCCCAGATCATGTCCCGGCCGATCCGCTCCCCGGACACCGGGAAGTTCTCCACCGCCCGCTGCGTCTGCGCCCCCCACAGCGCGTCCGCGGGGACCAGCACGTCCCCCATCGAGTCATGCTCGACCCGGGTACTCACGGGTGCGCTCCGATGCTGAGCACCGGCCCGGACGGGTCGGCGAAGAAGTCGTTGCCCTTGTCATCGACGATCACGAACGCGGGAAAGTCGCGGACCTCGATCTGCCAGACGGCCTCCATGCCCAGCTCGGGGTACTCCAGCACGGAAACCTTGGTGATGCAGTCCTGCGCCAGCCGGGCGGCCGCGCCGCCGATGGAGCCGAGGTAGAACCCGCCGTACTTCTTGCAGGCCGCGGTCACCGCCGCCGAGCGGTTGCCCTTGGCCAGCATGACCAGCGACCCGCCGGCCGCCTGGAACCGGTCCACGTANNGCCGGCGTAATAGACCGGATGGTTGCGCAGATACGAAGGCATCGGCTCGCCCGCGTCCAGCCGTTCGGCGATCTTGGCGTGGGCGATGTCCCGCGCCACCACCAGCGGCCCGGTCAGCGACACCCGGGTCCGCACCGGGTAGCGGCTCAGCTCGGCCCGGATCTCCGCCATCGGCCGGTTCAGGTCGACCGCGACCACCTCGCCCTCGTCCTCCAGGCCGGCCGGGTCGGGCAGGTACTGCGCCGGGTCGGTCTCGAGCTGCTCCAGGAACACCCCGTCGGCGGTGATCTTGCCCAGCGCCTGCCGGTCCGCCGAGCACGACACCGCGATCGCGACCGGGCACGACGCGCCGTGCCGGGGCAGCCGGATCACCCGGACGTCGTGGCAGAAGTACTTGCCGCCGAACTGCGCGCCGATCCCGATCCGCCGGGTGATCCCCAGCACCTGCTCCTCGAGCTCGAGGTCGCGGAACCCGTTCCCGGCGGCCGACCCGGACGTCGGCAGCGCGTCCAGGTACTTCGCCGACGCGTACTTGGCCGTCTTCAGCGCGAACTCGGCGCTGGTCCCGCCGATCACGATGGCCAGGTGGTACGGCGGGCACGCCGCGGTGCCCAGCCCCCGGATCTTCTCCTCCAGGAAGGAAGCCATCCGCGCCGGGTTCAGCACCGCCTTGGTCTCCTGGTACAGGAA
>PMOU01000498.1 GCA_003161205.1 Actinomycetota bacterium
GCGCAGGGGGAACTTCGGTTTAAACGCGACGCGTATCAGCGAGGCAGGAGCGATCATGACGGAAATAATGAACCAGAACAGCAGGCCGCAAGACGACCAGGGCATTACCCGTGAGGCGTGGCTGCACCGGGCGATCGAGGCTTTCCGGCCCCGGTTCACCGAGATCGGACTCCCTCTACCCGCCAGGGTGCACGTCTCGGTCGGATTCGGCTACAGCTCCCGCGCGGAAAGCAAATACATCCTCGGCCAGTGCTGGGCCCGCCGGGCTAGCGCCGACGGCGTGAACCACATCTTCCTCGGCCCGCAGGAAGGCGACCCCGCCGCGATGCTGGTCAGCCTGCTCCACGAGCTCATCCACGCCGCCGACGACTGCGCATCCGGCCCACAAAGGCGCCTTCGCCGAAGCTGCCACCCGGCTCGGCTTCGAAGGGCCCATGACGCGCACTCCGCCGGGCCTGGACCTGACCGCCGAAGTCATCACCCTGGCCGAAGCGCTCGGCCCGTTCCCGCACGCCAGGCTCGACCCCACCGCGGCCGACGCGCCCGTGCCCGTCCCGCCCGGCGGCGGCCCTGCACCTGCCCCAGACCCCGGCGGCAAGGTGCACAGCGGCCCCGGCAAGCAGGGAACCCGCATGATCAAGCTGACCGCCGCATGCTGCGGCTACACCGTCCGCACCACCCGCAAATGGGTCGACCAGGGCTACCCGCTCTGCCCCCCACGGCCAGCCCATGCACGAGGAGTAACCCGCCCCGTAACCGGCCGAACCTGTTTAAACGCCCTCCGATCCCCGAGGACCGGAGGCGTTTAAACGTTCGTGGGCACCGGACCGGACCATGTGTGGGCCCCGAGTGGCGCGGACGGTGGAGCGGCGCCATCACACGAACTGCTGTCGCCCCCGCTTCGGGGAACAAACAGTTCGACGGCTTTGCGGAAGCCTGGCACAGTGGCACGCCATGGGTGACATCGATCTCGTGACCGCTGCGGATGTACAGCTCATGCAGAGCCTGGCGCAGCGCGTCACCGCGGCCCGCCCGGACCTGGTGAACAGCGATGCGACGTTCGGGGAGCTGGCCTGGATCTGGGGTAAAGGGCACGCTTCTGACGGAGGGACCTGGCCGCGTCGGCTCTGGTTTTCCGGCGATGCCCTGGTGGCGTGGGGCTGGGCCTATCTCCCCCACCAAGTGAGGCGGAGCGACGGGTCAGTGCAGGACGTCACCAGCGCCTATCTGGGGTACCAGGTACATCCTGACCACGCCGCGCTGGTTGATGAAGTGATCGGCTGGTACGACGCTGTGGCGGCGGACATCGAGCGCACGGTGATGCCGCGGGCCGCCGACGAGTTCGCGCTGAAACGGTGGGCGGCGCACGGATACCAGACCGACCCGGCATCGCTCAGCGAGACCGGCTTCTGGACTCAGCTCAACGAGCGGGACCTCACCGATGTGGAGCATCCGGTGCTGCCCGACGGCTTCCGGTTCCGCACCGCCGACGAGGCCGGACCGGAAGCCGCGGTCCAGGCGCATGTGGACGCCTGGGCTCCGTCGACCTACACAGCCGAGGGCTACGAGGGCGTCCGGCGCACCATCACTTATCGCGGCGACCTCCACGTCCTGGTGCAGGCTCCGGACGGGACTATGGCCGCATCGACGATCATGTGGCTTGATGAGGCCAACAAGACCGCCGAGTTCGAGCCTGTCGGAACACATCCGGGCTACCGGCGCCTGGGGCTCGGCGCCGCGATGCTCCTGCACGGGATGCATCTCGCGCGGGAGGCCGGCGCGACTCACATGACGGTCGCCTGTGCGGGGGCGTCGGGACATCCGGCGCGCGAGCTTTACTACAGCGTCGGGTTCCGGCCGTTCACGCGGGACGCGCCGCTCATCAAGCCCGCGGTCTAGTACCGGCCGTGCCCTTTGGGAGTGCTGGCGATGGCCAGTCAGGTTGAGGCTCCCCAGCGCTGCTGTGGGGGCCGGTTACAACGCAGCCGCTAACCTGGGCGCGTATCGGGCGTGATCGAGTGTCTCGGGAGTCATGCAGCTCACAAGACCTCGTAGGACCAAATTTCCACGCCACGGCATCACCGGTGCCGGGTCCCTGATCACTACGCTTAGTTGTGGCAATCGAACGTTGCTGGCACGCGCGTGGCACGGCATGCCGGATAATCCCAGCGTGACGAGTGCCAACAGTGCGATAACTCGTGCCATCGGTGCAGCTAGCGCGTCCGATGCATAACGCCATGGTCATGGTAAGGAGAACGTCTGCCCATTCCATCGCGCTTGCACTGCGGAATCTGGCCTTATGTATATCAAGGCGGCTCCGCTACGCTCCGCCGCGCCCGGCGTCGCTCGCGGCGGGCTCTGGCCTTGGGAGGCCCGGCCGCCACGGCGCGCCGGGCATCGAGTTATGCAGGCCTTAGATCAGAATGCCTTATCGACAGTACGGTGAGCCGTACAAGGATGAGCCGTCTTCCTCGGCTTGGCAGTGTCCTAGTCGCAGCTGCCGCGTCAAGGGCGCCTGCGGCGTCGCCTGCGATCGCCTGCGATCGCTTCGCGACCCTTGACCCGCCGACCGCTCACCAGGGATTCGGCGCCTATGAGGAAGATGGGGGCGGAGCAGTCATCAGCTCAGGCCGGACCACAGGTAGCGGGCACCGATCGCGATGACCAAGATGCCCATCACACGGCGGATCAAGACGTCAGGCAGCCTGCCCTGGATGCGGGCCCGGTGTAAGCGCCAGCCAGGCCCCGGCACCCAAGGCGATACCGGTGGGCCAGTCAGGGGACACCGAGCCATGCAGGCGGATGGACAAGATGGTGAACGTGATCACGCCCGCAACCGAGGTAATGAACGTGTGCGACGTCAGTGCCCGCGCCGGAGCGGCTCGACGCTGATCGCGGGCGGGAGCCACACGGAGATGTGAGCGGGCTGGAAGGCTTGCTGGACCGTGGCGACTAGATCGTCCTGCGCAGTGTCGGGGTCGATGGTCTGGCGGAGCCGGGCGGCGAAGGCGGCCACGACCGTCTCGGCGTTGTAGCCGGTCCGGTTGAACCGCCGGTCGACGGCCCGTTGCACCCGGCGGCGCAGCGGGTTGAACAGCGCCGCGGCGGTCAGCGTGGAGGCCGCCACCGCGACCGGCGCCTTGAACGGGAGCACCTCGGTGGCCAGGAGCACCAGCCCCGCGAACACACCGGCGAGCACGGCCGT
>PMOU01000643.1:0-2710 GCA_003161205.1 Actinomycetota bacterium
GCCATGCCCGCGGCCGTGCGCGGCTCGGCCGCAGGGGGGTAGCTGGTCAGCCACAGTTCGCCAGCCGTGCCCGGCGCAACCGCGTCCGCCAGCCCCACCCGGGTGACCGCCTGCGCTTGATCGGCCAGGAAATAGACGGCACGAGGCGGTCCGGCGCAACTGCCGCAGCCGGCCTGAGCAGCCGGACCGGCCTGTACCGCCCAGCCCCCCGTGGCGCGGAGGAACTGGTAGCCAGCGCCTTGCCGCGGCAGGCCGCCGATCGGCACCAGCTGGCCCGTGGCCGGCCAGAACCACGCAGGCCGCTGTCCGCTGGCCGGCAGCCGCAGACCGCCAGGCCAGGACGACGTCTGACCCGTGATCCCGTCCGGTTCCGCCGCCACCCCGGACGCCCCGGAAACCGCACCTGACACCGCCAGCGGCAGCGGAGTCGCGCTGACTGTCGCCCGAGCCGGCCGCGCCGTTCCGCGCCCTGACCGCGGCAGATGCGACACGATCAGCACGGCCACGACCACGAGCACGGCGGCCACCGCCACGCGGCGCGGCCACGGGCCGTGCTCGCGCCCTCCGCCCTGACTCAGGATGTCAGGAACCGCCCTCACCGCCAGGAGCGTTGTGATCCGTCATGATGACCATACGCCNNCGGACCTGCGTAGGCATGGCCGGCGTAGTAGGCGCAGTCCAGGACCACGGGGTCGTCCGGCGGGAAGTACCGCCGGTAGTCCTGCCCGGCAGCGTCAAGCACCGATGCGGCGCGGGTGTACTCCCCGGCGTAGAAAAGCGCCGCGCCCAGGAGGTGACGCAACCGGAGCCGCAACGCCGGGTCGTGCCCGGCGCGTTCGATGCCGGACTCGAGCAGGCCGATCGCCTCGGACGGATGATCGCTGTCCAGCAGCGCGCGGGCGTTATCGCACAGCTCCCCGGCTTCGGCGTCGGTGAGCGTCCCGCCGGCCTCAGCCTGGCCACGTCCGCTGGTGGCCGGGGCCAGCAGCGGCCACCGGAACGGGCGCGTCGGATCCCGGCTTTTCTCGATGCCGAACGGACCTGCTTTCTCCCCGGCTGTCCCGGACTCGTCTGGTCCAGGCCCGATCGTCGTCAGGGGCAGCAGCACCTCGTACACCGCGGCGGCCGCGGGCCGCGTGCTCGGATCCTTCGCCAGCATAGAGGACACCAGCGTGTCCAGCTTCGTGGGTACGTCAGGCCGCATGGACCGCGCGGACGGGGCGCGGGTGTTCAGATGATGCGAACGAACCGGCGTATCCGCGGTCGCGAAGAACGGCACGTCGCCGGTGAACAGCTCAAGCAACAGGCAACCGAGGGAGTAGATGTCGGACGCGGCCGTGACGGCCTGGCCGAGGCACTGCTCGGGCGTAGACCGCGGGTATGCCCGGATGCTCAAGCTGCGCGGTGACCCGGATCTCGCGCAGGAACCGCCTGCGGTCGCGATCCAGCGCGTCGAGGATCTCCACCGCCTCGGGGCTGTCGGGCGCGGCGGGAACGGATGCCGGCGGGCGCAGCACCTTGATCGCGACGCGGCGGTCCAGGCGCTCGTCGTAGCCATGGTAGACCTCGCTCATGCCGCCGCGGCCGAGCAGCCCGTCCATCCGGTACCGCCCGGCAAGCAGTTCCGTCATGTCCGTTGCCCTAACACGCCGGTCTCGCGCGCCATCTCGGCGCGTAGCCGCGCCAGGGCCTCGTCGCGCGCCGGGTCGATGATGATCCGGTACGCGCGGCGCCGCGCCGCTTCCTTGATCGCCCGCTGGAACTCGGTGTTGTCGAAGTAGAGCTTCATGAACTCGGTGTTCCGCTCCGCGTTCTCGGCGACAATGTCGTCCAGCCGGCCGTCGGCGACCTGGCCGAAGCGCGTCTCGTCGTTCATCAGCGCGACCTGCTGCATGGACGTGTCCTCGACGAGGCTCGCCACCTGCTGCAGGACCAGGATGCGGTCGGAGGTGCCCAGCCCGAGGCCGAACCGCTCGTTGAGCTCCTCGATGATCTCCGCGAGCGGCCGCAGTTCCGGTTCGCGGTAGCCGCCGCCCTCGGCGGAGTGCCCGCGCACCACCCCGTCACCGCTGTCGGCGGAGGTCAGCGACGCATTGTGCGCACCGGTGAACTCAAGCCGGTAGTGCGACAGGTCCGCGTCCCCGACGTCCACTGACACCGAGGGCCGCCCGGGCAGCCGGATGAGCAGCACGCGCCCGTACTGGTAAAGCCGCTCCAGGTCCCGGTCGCCCCAGGCGACGATCTGCGCGACCAGGCTGTAGAGCCGGACGAAGTCCTGCAGCGCCGAACGGAACCCTTCCCGCTCGTCGTCGGTATCAAGGGCCGCGAACCGGTCCAGGGCCGGCACCAGATACGAGTGCAGCTGAGCGTGCAGCGCATGTTCCGCGGCTGATGCCAGCCGGCCAGGCCCGGCCTCGGCGAGCACCCGGATGAACGACTCCATCTCCGACGCTACGAGCAGCTGGTACTCCATGACCTCACGGGCCTTGTCGTACAGCAGGTTCGGATCGCCCGGCTTGGCGATGGTGGTCTTGAACCATGGCCAGAACGCCGCCTGGATGTCATCGGCGGAGTTCACGAAGTCCAGGATGCGAACGTCGTCGACGGACTTCAGCGGGTGGATGCGATTGAGCCGGGACAGCGTCTGCACGGCGGCGACGCCGGTCAGCGGCTTGTCGACGTACATCCCGCACAGCAGCGGCTGGTCGAA
>PMOU01000643.1:2731-5523 GCA_003161205.1 Actinomycetota bacterium
GGGAACCCGTTGAGCTGCGCCTCGGTGAACTCAGGTCCGCTCGGCTCCTCGCGCAACGACCCGGAGAAAGCGATGAGCACGCCGAAGCCGCAGCCGGGCAGGTCGCGGTCCCACTTGCGGATCGCCTGGTACAGGTCGAGCGCGTGCTGCCGTCCCGTGGTCACCACCATGGCCTTAGCCCGGCCGCCGAGCCGTCCGGTCATGCTGTCGCGGAAATCCTCGACGATCAGCTTCGCCTTCTGGTCAAGCGACGTCGGGTGCAGCTCAGCGAAACGGACGAGCTTGGCCCTGGCCTTCCGCTCGTCCACCTCTGGATTCGCCGTTGCGGACTCGGCCTGCTCGACGGCGACGTTCCGCAGCCGCCACTTGGTGTCCCAGGTGAGGTAGTTGGCCAGCACGTCGAGGATGTAGCCCTCCTCGATCGCCTGCTCCATCGAGTACACGTGGAACGGCACGTTCATGCCGCGCTCGCCGGTTCGCGGGTCTAGCTCGTCCGGGTCGAATGTGCCGAACAGCATCAGCGTCGAGTACTTGGGCGTCGCGGTGAACGCGAAGTACGACAGGTTCGGCTGCGGCCCCCGCACCCGCGTCATGTACTCGGCCGGGTCCTCGTCGTCGCTGGCCGCGGCCGCGTTCGTGCCGAGCGCCTGCTTGAGCCGCGCCGCCGCATCCCCGCCCTGGGAGGAGTGCGCCTCGTCGATGATCACCGCGTACCGCTGGCCGCTAATACCGGCATCCGCGATCTTGTCCAGCACGTACGGGTACATCTGCAGCGTGCTGATGATGATCTTCGACGTGGCGTCCTCAAGCGCGTCCGCGAGCTGCCCGGAGTCCACGTCGATCTTCTTCACCACGCCGGGCGTGTGGTCGAACTGGAAGATGGTCCGCTGCAGCTGCCGGTCGAGCACCACCCGGTCGGTGATCACGATGACCTTGTGGAACACCGGCTGGTTATCCGCCCCGAACAGGTTCGACAGCCGGTGCGCGAGCCACGCGATCGTGTTCGACTTCCCNNGACCCGGCCGAATGCTCGACAAGATAGTTACGCCCCGCCCCACGGTCCCGCGCGTCCGCGACCATCCGCTGCACCGCGTGCCACTGATGGAACCGCGGGAAGATCCGCGCCGACGTGTGCGGGTTAACCTTCCCGGTTTTCTTATCCGCCCCCTGCACATGAACGAACCGCTGCAGGACCTCCAGCCAGTTATCCCGCTGCCAGATCTCCTCCCACAGATAAGAAACCGAATAATCAGTATCCCGAACGGGACGTGGGTTCCCCGCGCCCCCCGCATGCCCCGCCCCGGCGGACCCGACGTTGAACGGCAGGAACTCGCTATCCCGCCCCCGCAGCCGCGTCGTGATGAACGCCCGGTCCGGGTCGACCGCGAAATGCACCAGCGTCCGCCGGGCGAAGAACAGGTCGTTCGGATCCCGCTCCCGGTACTGCGCGATGGCCTGGTCGGTGCCCTGCCCGGTGTTCGGGTTCTTCAGCTCGACGGTCGCCACCGGCAGCCCGTTGACAAAGAACGCCATGTCCACCGACAGGCTCGGATCCCGGTAACTGAAGTGCAGCTGCCGCGCTACCGTCAGCAGGTTCGCGTCGTACTCGGCCAGCGCGTCGGCCGCCAGCAAATGCCCCGGCCGGAAATACGCCAGGTCCACCTGCACTCCCCGGTCCTTGACTCCCTGCCGCAGGACATCAAGCACCCCCCGCGAGTCAACCTCCGAAGCCACCCGCAACGCGAACTGCCGCTGCGCCGTATCCGGGTCCCCGCCGTACAACTCGATGAGCTTGTTCCACTTCTTGACCTGCGTCTTGCCGACGAACTCCCACAGCGCCCCGGTGTGCAGGCCGAGTTCGGCGGAGTACAGCCCGGTTGCGATACTCCAGCCGCGCTGGAGCAACTCATATTCAACCCGATCCTCAAAAGCCCGCTCAGTATGCGCCCCAGGACTCATACGGATATCCCTCCCGTAACCGCCCCCGTGATCAGTACCCGCCGTCGCTCGGCCAGCAGACTGGCTTGGCGGTCGAGGGCATCAATCGCGGCGTCAATAGTCGCGTTGCTCGCACGGATATCGGCGACAATCTGGTGT
Organism: Actinomycetota bacterium; assembly: GCA_003161205.1. The sequence goes on from PMOU01000643.1 coordinate 4,829, forward strand.
TGCTCGGCGAGTGACGGCAACGGAATGCGAAGCGCTTGGAGATCGGGCACATAGATGGTCTTATGCGTCGATCCCATCGCGAGTCTGCCAAGGAGGTCCGAACGCATCGCTCGCAGGCACCACAGCAAGTAGAAGGGATCGAGTTGCGGCCCGCACGCCCACGTCACAAAATCCTGACTCGTCGCCATGTCCTCATCCATGACTGCGGAATAGCCCGCCGATGCGGTGCGGCAAAGGACGACCGTGCCCTTCAGGTGAAGCTCTGCAGAACTGTTCGCTATGCCGATCTCGCTAATGCGTTCTCGAGTTTCGGTCAGTACCTCGCGGCGGTCATCCCGGACTTGGCTGACTTCACCTGTGGTGATCCACGGGATCGTGCAGTCTTTCCACCACTCAGGATGTGAACGGCTCGGTGTGTGGCCGCTTCCCATCCGTGCGAAATGCCCAAGCTTCACGCTCCGCCATGCTGCAGGAATGGAATCCGCCCACGCGAGTTTCGATGGCATCCGCCCGTCGACACCGCTCCCTGTCACTGCGGCGAAGACGTTAACTGCTCTGCGCTCAAAGAGAATTGTTCTCGCTTGCTGTTGGGCGCTAGTCAACGAATCGATCCGGGCCGTCTCGGCGTCGAGGAAGTCGGCGATGCGGTGTTGCTCGTCGAGAGGTGCTATCTGACAGTGCTGAGCAAGGAGCTG
>PMOU01000474.1 GCA_003161205.1 Actinomycetota bacterium
CGGCGTGGCCCGGAGCGGCGTGGTCCGCAGCGTCGTCGGTCGGCAGCGGGACCTACTCGATCCGGGCCTGGAGATCGCCGATCGCGACGGCCTGGCCTGGGTCGATGCCGGACGCGATGGCCAGGTAGACGCTCGCGTAGTCGCCCAGCTGGACCACCCCGGCCAGCCTGACCAGCGGATGCTCGCCGTCCATGGCCAGCTCGGACATGCCCACCCCGCGCTGTGCCGCCAGGTCGGTGACCGCCGCCCGCTGGGCCGCCGCCCGCTGGTCCTGACCGGGATCGGCGATCAGCACGAGCCGCAGCGCGGTGAACCGGCTCTCCTGCGTCTCGTCGGCCTCTTCGTAATCCAGGTCCCAGGCGTCCAGGTCCGGGATATCGGGGACCTCGTCGGTCACCTCGACCAGGATCGGGTCTTCCGTGCTCGGGTCTGCCACGATCGGGGCGGACAGCTGCGAGGAATGCGGGGCGAACGGCCCGTCGAACGCCGCGACCTGGTTGTGCGCGGCCTCGGACAGCACGCCCGCGATCGCCGGGTACTTGGCGTTCTCGTTGAGCTGGCTGGCGAACCGGCGCGCGGCGACCGCGCTCAGGACGGACGTGCCCCACACCATCGGCAGCGCGCCGACCAGGTCCAGGGCCAGCGACTTGCCCGGGTTGACGAACGACTCGCTGGCCGGCCGGCATTGGTGGGACACCTCCTCGAGCCGGCTTGCGGTCAGCTCGTAGACATCCGCGCCGATCCGGGCGATGCCGAGTCGCTCCGCGATCACGAGCAGCGGGATGGACACCGCCCACAGCATCGACCTCGGCCAGCCCGCCGGGACCACCGGGACGAACGGGGCTCGCGCCTGCTCCGCGATCCGGTGCAGCGGGGATCCTGGCGCCCCGACGCCGGCCAGCCGGCAGCCGCGCCGGGCCGCCTCGGCCGCGACGGCCAGCGTCTCCGGGGTCGCGCCCGAGCATGACACCGCGATGACCGCGTCGGCCGCCCCCACCCAGCCGGGCAGCGGGTCCCCCGGCAAGGTCAGGACCTGGACCGGGCTGCCGAGGCCGACGATGGCGTCGAGCATCTCGCCCGCCAGCGCCGACGCGCCCATCCCGGCAACCACGATCGCACGCGGCCTGGCGTCCGGGGTGAAGGCCGACAGGTCCGCCTCCTGGCACGATCGCACCGCCATCCGCACCTGGGCCGCCGCCGACGCTACCTGGCGCAGCATGTCGCCGGGATCCGCCGTCTCGATCACATCGGGGGTGTCGAGCCGGTCCGCCGCCAGGATGAACTCCGCCCCGCTCCAGCCGTCCAGGTCGCCGCTCACGTCTGCTCGCCGGGCCGCCTGGCCTCTTCCACCAGCAGGACCGGGATATCGTCCCGGACCGGGTAGGCCAGGCCGCAGGTGGCGCTGGTACAGACGAGCTCGCTGGCGTCCTCGTCGACCCGCAGCGGCGCATGGCATTCCGGACAGGCCAGGATGTCCAGCAGCCAGCCGTCGATCTGCATCAGATTGTCCCTCCGCGGGGGTTACGGCCATCAGGGTCTGGGGTTTCCCCGGGCGGCACCGGGCCCCCCGGGCTAGCAGGGCCCGAACGATCGGTGGTTCCCCTGACCAGGCCGAGCACTTCGTCTCGCAGGGCGGCCATGGCGGCCTGGGTGTCCGCTTCGGCGTTGAGCCGGAGCAGCGGCTCGGTATTGGAGGGACGCAGGTTGAACCACCAGGTGGGGGCGCTGACCGTGAGCCCGTCGAGCTCGTCGGTGCTGACCCCGGGACGGTCCGCGTACACCGCCTTGACCTGCGCGGTCGTCGCGGCCTGATCGGCCACCGTGGAGTTGATCTCGCCGCTGGCGAAGTACCGGGAGTACTCGGCGAGCACCTGGGACAGGGGTTTAGCCTGCGAGCCCAGCGCGGCGAGCACGTGCAGGGCGGCGAGCATGCCGGAGTCGGCNNCCGGAGTGCTCACCGCCGAACACCGCGTTGTACTCAGCCATCTTGGCCTTGATGAACGAGTGGCCGACCCGGGTGCGGACCGGGACGCCGCCGTGCTCAGTGATGATCTCGGCCACCGCCCGGGACGTGATCAGGTTGTGGATGACCGCGGCGCCGGGCTCGTGCGCCAGCTCACGGACCGCGATCAGCGCGGTGAGCACCGAGGGCGAGACGATCTCGCCGCGCTCGTCCACCACGAAGCACCGGTCGGCGTCGCCGTCGAAGGCCAGGCCGATATCGGCGTGGTGCTCGACCACCGACCGCTGCAGGTCGCGCAGGTTCTCCGGGTCGATGGGGTTCGCCTCGTGGTTGGGGAACGTGCCGTCCAGCTCGAAGAAGAGCGGGATCAGCGTGATCGGCAACCCCTCGAAGACCTTCGGCACCGTGTGCCCCGCCATCCCGTTACCGGCGTCCACGGCCACCGTCAGCGGCCTGATCCCCGAGATGTCGACCAGCTTCTTCAGGTGCTCGGCGTAGCCGGGCAGCAGGTCAAGACGGGTGATAGTACCGGTGGTTGGTGCTGGAGCCAGGACCCGTTCGGCAAATTCTTGAATGTCTTTCAGACCGGTCTCGATGCCGACGGGCTTGGCGCCCGCGCGGCACAGTTTGATGCCGTTGTACCGGGCCGGGTTATGGCTGGCCGTGATCATCGCGCCCGGGATGTCGAGATCACCGCTGGCGTAGTAGAGCATGTCCGTGGAGCCGAGGCCGCCGGCCAGCACGTCGGCCCCCTGGGACGCCGCGCCGCGGCCGAACGCATCGGCCAGCGGGCCCGAAGAGGCGCGCATGTCGTGCAGGGTCACGATCGTCTTGGCCCCGGTCAGCTTGGCGAACGCCGCGCCGACCGCCTCCGCCACGCCCTCGTCCAGCTGGTCGGGGACGACCCCCCTGATGTCATACGCCTTGACAATGCTCGCCAGATCACCCATGGCCCGAGCCTATCGGTCTTGCGGCGGCCCGGAACGCAACACCCGCAGGTGGCCTCGGCGGCCGATTTCCACGCCCTGGCCGACCGGCTCCTTGTCCGGCCGCACCTTGTCCNNCCGCACCTTGTCCGGCCGCACCTGGTCCGGCCTCACCTGGGGCTGCGCCTCCATGACCGCGTTGGCGAGCGCCTCCAGGTCATCGGCGCGATCCTGGGCCGGATCCACCGGCAGCCGCACCACATCCCAGCCGCGCGGCGCCACCAGCCGGCCCGCGTGCTTCTCGCACAGGTCGTAGCAGTGCGGCTCGACGTAGGCGGCCAGCGGGCCGAGTACCGCGGTGGAATCGCGGTACACGTACGTCAGCGTGTAGACGGGAGTCTGCTTGCAAGCGGTGCGCGAGCAGCAACGGGAACGCACCAGCCCACCTCGCTCACATCACCCTGAGGACCTTGTCCCAGACCGGGACGGCGTCGGATACAACCGTGACGGTATCTGTCCGCGACGCCGAACGCCATCACCCGCGCACCGCGCCTCGATCGTGTCGTGCTTTGCGCGTCTTGCCCCGGGTCGGCATAGGTATCCCGGCACCGGCGTGATCCGATACGCTCGGTGACTGTGCAGACCGGCGACGACGGCGCAGGGCCAAGTGCGCAGCTTCCTGACGCGCCGGTTCCCGGGGCCCAGCCTCCCGAGGGGCGGGCGCGGCGACGGGACCGGCACGGGCGGGGGCTGCGCGGGCGGCTGGTACCGCCGGGAGTTCCGCTGTACCGCAGCCGGGCGCAGCAGTTCGACGATCTCGTCCTGGAGGCCGTCGCCCGGCTGGAGCCGCGCTGGGAGACCGAGCTCTCCGACGTGGAGTTCGCGGTCCAGGAGGTGCCGGACTGTGACACCCCCGATGAAGAAGGCGTGCCGCTGGCCCGGATTGTCCGGGGCTCGCCGGACACCACCGATCCGGGGAATCCGGCCACCGGACCTCGCATCGTGCTGTTCCGGCGGCCGCTGCTGGCCCGGGCCGAGGACGAGGACGAACTGAGCGAGCTCGTCTTCGACGTCGTGGTCGAGGAGTTCGCCGAGATCCTCGGGGTGGAGCCGGAGATCATCGACCCCGGCTACGGCGAGCTCGGCTGAGTTGTGACGCCGACGCGGACGGCGACGCCGACGGCGGGCAAGAGGTGCACTACATCAGCCGGTGGAAACTGTGACGTCTGATTATCTAATCAGACTTGACGCTGATCGACGTGTTCTGTAGTTTTCCTTGGGTCCGGGCCCGCGCCCGGATGGCAGCTAGTTCAGCGAAGTCCGGTCAGCGATTCTGTCTGGGAATCCGGCACTGTCCCGCAACGGTGAAGCCCTCTCTCCTCGGTTCGGGGAGGGGGACGAGTCCGGTCGCCTGGCCTGGCCTGCCCGCGAACACCAGTCCTCGGCAGAAGGGCGGAACGCATGCCAGGCCGTTATGGCCGGCTGCGCCGGATGGGCGCGGATCTGTCGGCTCGCGAGTGGGGCCGGATGCTCGCGATGTTCGGCTTCATCCTGGCCGTCAACGCCCTGGGCTGGGGCATCTACGTCCTGGACGTGATGCCGCACCACTTCCACTACCAGGGCGAGGGCGGCAGCCGCGGGCTCGGCGTCGGCCTCGGGGTCGCGGTCACCGCGTGGTTCCTGGGGTTCCGGCACGCTTTTGACGCCGACCACATCTCCTGTATCGACAACACCACCCGCAAGCT
>PMOU01000187.1 GCA_003161205.1 Actinomycetota bacterium
CTGCTGCTGTGGCTGATCATGGGATACCTGGTGGTCACCGCCGTGCTGGTGGTCAGCTTCGGGCGGCTGGGCGACATGTTCGGCCGGGTCCGGATGTTCAACCTCGGGTTCGCGCTCTTCGCCTTCTTCTCCGTCATGCTCTCGGTGACCTGGCTGCACGGCACGGCCGCCGCCTGGTGGCTGATCGGGATGCGGATCTTGCAGGGAGTCGGCGGGGCCATGCTGATGGCCAACTCCAGCGCGATCCTCACCGACGCCTTTCCCTCCAACGAGCGTGGGCTGGCGCTCGGCCTGAATCAGGTCGCGGGCATCGCCGGGTCGTTCATCGGCCTGGTCCTCGGCGGCCTGCTCGGCCCGCTTAACTGGCGGTACGTCTTCCTGGTCTCAGTCCCGTTCGGGGTTATCGGGGCGGTCTGGTCCTACCTCAAGCTGCAGGAGCGGGGCATTCGCCAGCCCGCCAAGCTTGACTGGTGGGGCAACGTGACCTTCGGCGCCGGCCTGATCGCGGTCCTGGTCGGGATCACCTACGGCATCCAGCCCTACGGCGGGCACACGATGGGCTGGACCAGCCCGCTGGTGATGAGCCTGATCGGCGGCGGTCTCGCGGTGCTGGCGATCTTCTGCGTGATCGAGACGCGGGTGGCCGATCCGATGTTCCGGCTCGCGCTGTTCAAGATCCGGCCCTTCACCGCGGGCAACCTGGCCAGCCTGCTGGCCGGGCTGGGACGCGGCGGCATCATGTTCATCCTGATCATCTGGCTGCAGGGCATCTACCTGCCCATCCACGGTTACAGCTTCGAGCGGACCCCGCTGTGGGCCGGCATCGCCATGCTCCCCCTGACCGTCGGCTTCCTGATCGCCGGGCCAGTGTCCGGCTACCTGTCGGACCGGTTCGGGGCCCGGCCGTTCGCCACCGGCGGGATGGTGGTCGCGGCGGCCTCGTTCGGCTTGCTCGAGATGCTCCCCGTCAACTTCGTCTACTGGCAGTTCGCGGGCATCCTGCTCCTCAACGGGATCGGGATGGGCCTGTTCGCCTCGCCCAACCGGGCCGGGATCATGAACAGCCTGCCGCCGGAGCGGCGCGGCGTCGGCGCGGGCATGAGCGCGACGTTCCAGAACTCGGCCATGGTCCTGTCCATCGGCATCTTCTTCACGCTGATCATCCTGGGCCTGGCCTCGACGCTGCCCACGACCCTCAGCCACGGCCTGATCGCCCAGGGCGTGCCGTCCGCCGACGCGGCCAAGCTGGCCGCGCTGCCGCCGGTGTCGATCATGTTCGCCGCCCTGCTCGGCTATAACCCGATCAGCACCCTGCTCGGATCCGCGATCAGCAAGCTGCCTGCGAGCCACGCCGCCTACCTGACCGGTCACACCTTCTTCCCGTCGCTGATCTCGGCGCCGTTCCATAACGGCCTGGACATCGCGTTCGACTTCGCCGCCGCCGCCTGCCTGGTCGCTGCCGTGGCGTCGCTGCTGCGGGGGCGCCGGTACGTGCACGAAGAGCACGGACAGGCTGATGACGCCGGCGAAGAGCAGGACGGCGCGGTGGCAGACAGCACGGTGGCAACGGAACCGGCCGCGGTCGTGGGCTCAGACCGCGACGACCTGGAAGGTAGCCAGGGTGGGATCGGCCGCGTAGGCGATCCGGCCCCCGTCAGCGGCGACCTCGCGCAGCGCCGCTAGCGCGGNNGCCAGCACCGGCACCCCGGGCGGGTAAGGCGCCACGAGCTCGGCACTGATCCGGCCGACGGCCGCGGTGGCCGCGACGGTCTCGTTGCGGGCGAAGAACGCTTCCCGCGGGTCCAGGATCGTCTGCGGCTGGACCGTCCAGGCGGCGGTGGCCGCCGGCCGGCGAGGCTCGCCGCGGTGCCGCTCGATGGCGGCGATCAGTTCCTCGGTGAACGCCGCGATCCGCTTCTCGTCATCGGCCATCGTCACGATGGGCACGACGGTGTCCCGGTCACCCATCTCCACCGGCATGCGCGCCGCGATCAGGTCGGCCTCGACCAGGCCGCCGTGCGCCCCGGTACCGGCGAGGAGCACGACGAGCTTGGCCGGATCCACGCCGGGGCCGTGCAGCACGTCCACGCCAGGTACCTCGAGCAGCCGCTCGCGGGCCGCGGCCACGCCGCGCAGCAGCCGGGCGCACAGCCCGTACCCGTCCCTGGCCAGCAGCGCCCGGGCGGCGTCGATGCTCGCCATGATCGACCCGGCCGGACTCGTGGTGTGGGTGGCGTCGAACGCCCGGTTCAGCCGGGCCTCATCCAGCCGCTCGGTCCGGGCCAGCACCAGCGCGCCCTGGGTGTACGCGGGCAGCGTCTTGTGTGCGCTCGTCACCATGGCATCGGCGCCCGCCGCGATCGCGTGTCGCGGCAGGTCGGGATGAAAGCCCAGGTAGGCAGCCCAGGCGGCGTCCACGATCAGGGGCACCCCGGCCTCGTGCGCGGCTTGCGCGTGCCCGGCCAGGTCGCCGGTGGTGCCGACGTAGGACGGGTCGCCGAGGATCACCGCGCAGGCGCCGGGATGCGCGGCCAGCGCGGCCCGCACGGCCGGCACCGCGACCGCGGCGGGCAGGCCCGAGCCCGGGTCGATGTCCGGCCGCACCCACACCGGCCTCAGCCCCGCCATCACCAGGCCGAGCAGCAGCGACCGGTGCACCGTCCGGGTGATGATCACCTCCTGGCCGGGCTGGCCGATCGCCAGGCAGAACGCCTGGTTGCCGTGGGTCGATCCGGCCACGGAGAACCGGCACCAGTCGGCGCCCCACAGTGCGGCCGCCCGGGACTCGGCGTCGGCCCGCAACTGGTCCGCGTGCTTGATGGCGGCCAGGCCGCCGTACAACGGCGCGTCACCCGAGACCACGGTGCCCACCAGGTCCAGGCGCTGCTTGTGGCCAGGCGTGGTCATCGGGTTCAGCTGCCCGGCCGCGGCCAGCCGGATCCAGTCCAGCCAGCCGGCCAGCAGCGGGGCGTCCGCGGCCAGGCCGAGCGGGTCCCGGGGGTCCCGGGGGTCCAGCGGGTCCTGCGGGTCCTGTGGGCGGGAAGGGCTCGTGATCATCCGTCTAGTGTCCGCCAGATCGGGACCGGAGGCAGGCAGCGGTGCCCGTTCGGAAAAAAAGAAAGTTAGCGGTTCGGGCGGAAGAAGATCACCGCGACGCCGACCGCGACGATGGCGGCGCCCAGCCAGTCATAGTTGTCCGGACGGTGCCCGTCGACGGCCCAGCCCCAGAGCAGGCTCATGATCACGAAGACCCCGCCGTAGGCGGCGTAGACCCGGCCGAAGTCGGCGGAGGACTGGAACGTGGGGATGACGCCGTAAACGACCAGGATGACCGCGCCCGCCAGGCCGACCGGCCAGGCCGCGCCCTCACGCAGCCACCGCCAGATCAGGTAGCCGCCGCCGATCTCGGCCAGCCCGGCGGCGCCGAACAGCCCGGCACTGCGGATGACATTCATCTTCTGACCTTAACGCCCGGGCCTGCGCTGATATCCGGGCCTAACGCGCGGGCGCTTTCCCGCCGCTCTCGAGGTCCGCCGCGCTGGCCTGCGCGCCCTCATGGCCGGCCTGCACGGCGGCCTGGCGTTCGGATTCCGCGTTGATCTCGGCCCCGAGCATGATCGCGATGCCGGTCAGGTAGAGCCAGAAGATCAGGATGATCACGCCGGCGAACGCCCCGTAAGTCTTGCTGTAGCCGCTCGAGCCGAACTCGGCCACGTAGAAGGAGAAGCCGAGCGAGGCCGCCAGGAAGATGACCGTGCCCACCACGCCGCCCGGACTAACCCACTGCCAGCGGGGCGTCTCCCGGTTCGGCCCGAAGAAGTAGTACACCGAGAACAAGATCGTGACCAGGATGACAGTCAGCACCCAGCGGACCACCGTCCAGATGATCGTGAACGCGAGGCCATGGAGGCCGACGTGGCCCGCGAGCCCGTGGCCAATCGGCTCGCCGAACACGACGAGCGCCGAGGCGAGACCGCCGATCACCGCCGTGGCCAGCATCAGCGGGAACGCGTACAGCCGTTTGCCCACGAACTTGCGGTCGACAGGGACCTCGTAGGCGATGTCGAGCCCGGTCTCCAGCGCCGCCATGCCGCCCGAGGCGCTCCACAGCGCGATGACCACGCCGATGATCAGCGTGGTGGTCGCGCCGCCTGACGAGCGGCCCGTCGCCGACGTGATGGCCCCGTTGAAAATCGCCGCGGCGGACGGCGGGAGCGACGAGTCCAGGCCGTGGACCAGCTGATTCACCGTGTGCGGGCTGATGTGCAGCAGGCTCGTCAGCCCGATCAGGGCGATAAGGGCCGGGAACAGCGCCAGGAACCAGTGGTAGGCCAGGCTGCCCGCGGTCATGCTGCACCGGTCGAGGGTGAATTTCTTCCCGGCGCGCTTGAGCGTGTTCTTCCAGCCGGTGGCGCCTAGCTCGAGCGGCGTCTCCGGGCCGCCCTCGACCTGGCTCTGCGGCGGTATGGACTCCTGGACCCCGGGGGCGGCCTCACCCTCGGCGGCGGACCGGTCCTGCCGCGGATTCACCGCCGTCATTTTTTTCTCCACCGCCAGACGGCCACCGAGCCTGCCACCAGGACGGCCGCGGCCACCGCGAGCGGCCAGCGGCGCTGCACGACCTGGCTTTCCCGGACCTGCCCGGACAGCTCGGTCGCCTTGGCCTGGGCCTGGGCTTTCACGTCAGTCGCCTTGGCCTGCGCCCTGGCCTTCACGTCGGCGGCCTTAGCCTGCGCCCTGGCTTTCACGTCGACCTTGGCGGCCAGTTCTTCCACCGTCTCGCCGAGTCGCTCGCGCGTCCGTTCGATTTCCTGCTGGATTTCGGGTGCGGTTTCCGGTGTGCTCATCGGTGCGTGCTCTCCTTAATTTCCTCAACATCGGCCTTGACGCTGGCGACGGCTTCTTGCGGGACGGGGGGCGTGGCCTTGGCCAGGCGCTGCTTGCCCACCAGGGCCGCGCCGCCCGCGGCGGCCAGCAGGGCCGCGCCGACGATGAGCGCGGCGAGCCAGGCCGCCACGACGCCGCTGATGGCGATGATCGCGCACGCTAGCAGGCACCCCACGCCGTAAATAGCCACCACGCCGGAGGCTCCGAACATCCCCGCGCCCACTGCCGCCTGCTTGGCCTTGCCGGTCATCTCCAGCTGGGCGAGCTTGAGCTCATCGCGGACGAGCACCGACAACTGCTCAGACATCATCTTGATGAGTTCCCCGGTCGAGTGCTCCTGCTCACGGGGAAGCTGGGTCGCGCTTGAACGTTCCATTAAGACCGCCTCTGCATCCGGGTCTTGAAGGCTGAAAATCCGGCTGGGCCAGATCCGCTACCCACGCAGCGGCCGGTCTAACGTGAGCACGCCAAGAGAAGCGCGCCAGTACCAGGCATGGGTGGCGTTTCGCCCGCCCGGTGGACCTGTACCATTGCCGGTGAAGGCGTCATACTTGACACTACGTAGTCCCTTCGTGGAGGTCGCACCTCTTGGCAAGCAAGGCCCACCGCGTCGTTAAGGGCCTCGTCGGGGGTTGCGCGGTTCTCCTCGGGGTCGCCGTCGTCACCGGGTGCGCCGCGCCCCAGTACACCTACGTGGCCAACTCCGGCTCTGACACCTACTTCAAGGTGCCCTACGGCTGGCACAAGATCAGCGATGCCTCGCTGTCCTCGGAGCTGAAGACGGAAATCGGCAGCTCGAATAGCGCCTGGACGGTCGCCTACGAGGCCGGCGCCGCCCCCACGGCGGGCGACTTCCTGTCGTTCGACACCGCACATCCCTTCGTCTTCGCCGAGATCGGCACGCTCAGCTCCACCGCGAGCAACGAGCTGTCCTACGACTCGCTGCGGGACTTCTTCCTGCCCGTCACCTCGACCGCGAGGTCTAGCGCTTCCTCTGAAGGCTTCCCGCTCACCGGCTTCAGCCAGATCCGGGATCAGGTGCTCACGCCCGGCCAGGGCGTGCACGGAGTCCGGGAGACCTTCGACTACACCGACAACGGCGTCACCGACACCTTCGACGAGATCGCGCTTACCAACGCGGACCAGACCGAGGTGTACCTCCTCGTGCTGCACTGCACCTCTACTTGTTACAGCAGCGACCAGACCGCGATCAACGACGTGATGTCGTCGTTTACCATCAGGAGCCCGTGATGAGCCAGGCCCGAGCCGCCACCACCGACGAAGGCCTGTCGCCGCCAGGCGGCGGCAGGCCGGTGGATGCCAACCGGCTGACACGTAAGCCCCTCGGGTTCTGGGACCGGATCAAGTTCCTGCTCCTGCTGGTCCTGCTCTGGTTCGTGCTGGTCTGGTCCGTGATGGCGAACGACCCCCTGGTCGGGTTCTCGGACGCGATGCGGATCGAGGTCCGGTCGGGCTGGTGGGTGTTCCTGCTGATCGGCCTGGAAGTGCTGCGGCAGATTCACTTCCTGATCAGCGAGCACTGGCGCGGCTATTACCGGTTCTGGACCTCGACGGTGTTCGGGGGCATCGAGCGGTCCAGCCGCCGCAGGCTGTCGGACTGGACCAGGTTCCGGCTCTGGCGGATCTTCCTCTGGGTGTTCTGGATCGTCGTGCTGGCGTTCGTGGTGAGCAAGTTCATCCACACCTCGCCGGTCCTCGCGCTGATCCGCGGGCCCGGACTGATCTGGCACGCGCTGCCGTTCGTGTTCCAGATCCTGNNGACATCAAGACCAGGTTCACCGATGTCTGGGGCCAGGATCACGTGCTCGAGCGGGTCAAGGAGAACATCCTGTTCCTGGAGCACCCCGAGCTGGTCGAGGAGCGGGGCGGCTACGTACCTGGCGGCCTGCTGCTGTGGGGGCCGCCCGGGACCGGCAAGACGCTGATGGCCGAGGCGGTGGCCGGCGAGACCGGCCGGCCGTACGTGTTCGTCGATCCCGGTGCGTTCATCAACATGTTCATGGGCGTGGGCATCCTCAAGGTCAAGTCGCTCTTCCGCAAGCTGCGCAGGCTCGCGCTGCGCTACGGCGGGGTGATCGTCTTCTTCGACGAGGCCGACTCGCTCGGCAACCGCGGCATGATGACCCAGGGCGCCCCCGGCGGGCAGCAGCAGGCCAGCGCCTTCGCCGCCGCGGGCTGCCACGGATTCTCTTACCTCTCCCGCGACACGCAGTGGCGGCTGTCCAAGAACGCGCTCGACGCCCAGGTCCCCGACGAGCCGGACACCCGGCGCAGCCGGCAGATGGTCGGCGGGATGATGAACGGCGGCGGCGGCGGCGGGATGGGCACGCTGCAGGCCCTGCTGACCGAGCTGTCCGGGCTGAAGAAGCCGCGCGGCATCGTCAACCGGTACGTCCGGCGGATCTTCGGCATGCGGCCCAAGCCGCCGCCCAAGTACCGGATCCTGGTCATGATGGCGACCAACATGCCGACGGCCCTGGACGAGGCGCTGCTGCGCCCCGGCCGGATCGACCGGATCTACAAGGTCGGCTACCCGTCCAAGGCAGGCCGGATCCGCACCTACGAGGGATACTTCTCCAAAGTGCGGCACGAGCTCACGCCGGAAAACATCGACAAGCTCGCCACCATCACCCCCTACGCCACCGGCGCCACCATCAAGGACCTGGTCAACGAGGCTCTCATCACCGCGATCAGGAACGACCGTGACGTCATCACCTGGCCGGATGTGATCAGGGCCAAGCAGCTGAAGGAACTCGGCCCGCCGCAGGACGTGGAGTACATCGAGCGCGAGCGGCATGCCGTCGCGGTGCACGAGGCTTGCCACGCGCTGGTGGCGTTCCGGGCCCGTCAGCACATGGAGATCGACATCGCGACGATCGAGAAGGGCAGCGACTACCTCGGGATGGTCGCGAGCATCCCGCCCGAGGACCAGTTCACCCGGTGGCGCAGCGAGTACGAGACCGACATCCTGGTGTCGCTGGCCTCGCTCGCCGGAGAGCGGATGTTCTTCAACAAGGACAGCTCCTCGGGCGTGTCCGGGGACCTGGAGTCCGCCACCACGGTCGCATCCTTCATGGAAGGCTTCTGGGGCATGGGGACCACGGTGTCGTCGTACTCCACCGCTAAGCGGCTGGAGGTCGGCTCCCCGGGCGGCGGTCGCGGCGGCACGCTGAAGAAGGGCCAGGACCCGGAGGCCCAGGTCCGGCACGCGCTCGCGGACCGGATCGAGGACAAGCTGCACGAACTGCTCGACCAGACCGAGGAGATCATCAGGGAGAACAGGAACCACGTCCTGGCCCTGGCGCACGCCCTGGAGACGCACAAGACCCTGAGCGGCGAGGATGTCGTCGCCGTGTTCGAGCACCGGCGCGGCCCGCTAGTCGACGGCACGCCCTACGCGGACGAGATGTTCCTGGCCCGGCTCAGCGAGTATCACGAGTCCGCCGCGAGGGCCCACCGGGACCACAGTCAGGACCAGCTGGCCCTGCCGGTGGCCCCGGTGCCCGCTCCGTCCTGGGCGGCCGGGGTCGTCACCGACCCGCTGGGGCTGAACGGGCAGAACGGGCACAGCGGTTCCGACCCGTCCTGACCGGGCTGCGGCGATGCGGGGCGGCTTGCGGGTGCGGCAGGCGGTCAACCTGGCCAACCTCTCGACGCTAGCCGGGCTGGGCGTGGCCGCGGCAGGGCGCGCCCAGCTCAAAGGCAGCGTGGACGGGCTGGTCACCGGGACCGGGTACCGGCTGCCGGTGCCGCCCGCCCCGGCATTCTGCGTCGGCAACGTGATCATCACCAGGGGCGATGAGCTCGATCCCGGGACAGCGCTGTTCCGCCACGAGGCCCGGCACGCCACCCAGTACGCCTGGTGCGGCGGGGTGACGATGATCCCGCTCTACCTGGCGGCGGCGGGAGTCTCCTGGGCGCTCACCGGCGACTTCGGCGCTCGTAACGTCTTCGAGCGGCGGGCCGGGCTGACCGACGGCGGGTACACCGACAAGCCGCTGCGGCCGGGCCTGCGGCGGGGGCTGGGGTCGGGGCTGGGGTGGCGTCAGCCGAGCATCCGGGCGCTCAGCGGCTCAGGCCGGCCAGCAGGCGCTCCCGGGCGGCGCCCTCGCGGGCTGGCTTCAGCCGGACGTGCCGGATCGAGCGCCAGCCCTTCCCGGTGAGCAGGAACTCCCCGGGCGCGGACAGCGCGGCGATCCCGTTCATGATCGCCTGCGCGTCGCCGAAATGCCGTTCGGCGGCCGGGCGGGCGTTGACGATGTCCGTGACTTCGCCGCTGTCCGGGTCAATGCCGGCCAGGTAGTGCGTGCCGGCCACATTGGCCCAGATCGTGCCCCCGGACCAGGCGAGATCGTTGAGGCCGGGCACCCGGCGGCCGTCGCAGCGGACGTGGACCACGGCCTGCGGCTCCAGGGTCCGCGGATCACGGCGGACCAGCTCGCTGCTCCCGTCGCTGGTCACGACGTACTGCTCCGTCGCGCAGATGCCCCAGCCCTCCCGGCTGAAGGGCACCCGGTCCGCCAGCTCAAGGGTGCTGGCGTCCCAGCGCAGCGCGACCCGTTCGTGCCAGGTCAGCTGCCAGATACCGTCGCCGGCCTGGCAGATGCCCTCACCGAAAAGCCCGGCGGGCAAGACGACGCGCTGCCCGACCTGACCGCCGAGCTGATACCGGGACAGCGCCGACTGACCGTAGAGCCCGGTGGACTCCCACACCGTCCCGCCATCCGCGATCAATCCCTGGGTGAACCCTCGCCCAGGATGCGCGTAACGCCGGATAACCCCGGTCCGCCAGGTTCTCAGCTGCCACCGCCTTGTCGGGGTCTGGCCGCGGTCAGGCCTCGTCGCCGTGCGCGCAGACGGCAAGGTTATAGCAGCCGGAGCCGACGTTGCGCAGGTGCACGAGCTCGACGCCGGGCCGCCTCAGGAGTTCTTCGATGACGACGGCAGCGGTCCGCGAGCGTCGGCGAGGACCGGTTCTGAGCGGTTCAGGATGGCGTTGTAGACGGTGGCGGGGACACGGAGCCTGTCGTCGGCGGTGTACATGGCGGCCAGCTCGGAGAAGGCGGCGTCGGGGTCGCGGGTGAGGTCGGCCAGACGGTCGAACAGCGGCCCGCAGATGCCCGGCGCGGTCATGACGGCCGGGGTGAGGTAATCGATGTCGTGGGTGGGCATGAGTCTCCTTCCGGCGGGGCGGCCTGGCGTGCATGGCGGGGCACCCCACCTGCATTATGACGGCCGCGGCGGTCCAGGATCATCGGTGAAATACTGAGCTGATGCAATCGAACGAGGACCGGGAGCGCTTGCGGCAGACGTTCAACCAGGCCGCGGAAACCTACGACCGGGTACGCCCGGACTACCCGGACGCCCTGTTCGACGACCTCGTAGCGCTGGCCGGCCTGGCGCCGGGCGACCACTTGATCGAGGTGGGCTGCGCGACCGGCAAGGCGACCCGTCCGCTGGCCCGGCGAGGCTTCCGGATCACCTGCGTCGAACTCGGCCCCGAACTCGCCGCGACCGCCCGGGCGAACCTCGCCGGATTCGGAGTTGACGTGATCGAGGGCCAGTTCGAGGAATGGCGGCCGGATGAGCCGGCCAGCTGCGTCTACGCGGCCACCGCCTGGCACTGGATCGATCCCGCGCTGCGCTACCAGCGAGCCTGGCACGCGCTGCGTCCCGGCGGCCATCTGGCCATCTGGGGGGCGGGACACGTGTTTCCCGAGGGAGGTGATCCGTTCTTCGAGGAGATCCAGGACATCTACGACGAGATCGGCGAGGGAATGCCGCCCGGCGAAGTGCGGTCACGGCCGGGCGAACAACCCGATGACCGGGCCGACATCGAGGCCAGCGGGCTCTTCGAGGTCACCGGCATCCGCTGGTATGACTGGGAGCGCGGCTACGACGCGGAGGAGTACATCGAGTTGCTCAGCACGTTCTCCGGGCACCTGGCTATGGCGGACTGGAAACGGGAGAGGCTGTACGGCGAGATCAGGCGGCGGCTGGCGATGCGCCGGGACCACTCGGTGCGACGCCACTGGGGAGCGGTGCTGCAGGTCGCGCGGCGCCGCGAACAGCCCGGTTAGCGAGCGAGCACCGGGCCCGGTATCGCTTAGCGGGTCCGCTGGATCTGGCTGAGGAATTCCGGGTTGGAGCCGGTGTCGCGGGTCTTGTCGATGAGGAGCTCCAGGGCCTGCTGGGAGTCGAGGCCGCCGAGCGCGCGGCGCAGCTTTCCGACGGCCTCGTACTCATCGGGGAGCATCAGCAACTCGTCATGACGGGTGCCGGACGGCATCGCGTCGATCGCCGGGAAGAAGCGCTTCTCGGCCAGCTCGCGGCGGAGCCGGAGCTCCATGTTGCCGGTGCCCTTGAACTCTTCGAACAGCACGTCGTCCATCCGGGACCCGGTGTCGACGAGCGCGGTGGACAAGATCGTGAGCGAGCCGCCGTGCTCTATGTTGCGCGCGGCGCCGAGGAACTTGCGGGGTGGCTGCAGCGCCGAGGCCGCGACCCCGCCCGCCAGGGTCCGGCTGTTCGCCGGGGCCGCCAGGTTGTAAGCCCGGCCGAGCCGGGTGATGGAATCGAGCAGCACGACCACGTCGCGGCCCAGTTCCACCAGTCGCTTGGCGCGCTCGATGGCCAGTTCGGCCACCCTGATGTGATCTTCGGCGGGCTGGTCGAAGGTGGAGAAGATGACCTGGCCGCGGACCGTCCGGCGCAGGTCGGTGACCTCTTCCGGTCGTTCCCCGACCAGTACCATCATCAGTTCGACCTCGGGATGACTGGTCGCGATCGCGGCCGCGATGGTCTGCAGCACCATCGTCTTGCCGGCCTTGGGCGGGGAGACGATGAGGCCGCGGCTGCCCTTGCCGATCGGGGCCACTAGGTCGATGATCCGCGCCGTCGCCGAGGAGTTGCCGTCCTCGAGGCGCAGCCGTTCCTGCGGGTACAGCGGGATCAGGTCGTCAAAGTGCGGCCGGGCCTGGGCCCGGTCAGGCGGCATCCCGTTGACGCTGTGCACGCCGGTGAGCGAGCTGAACTTGGCGCCGCGCTGGCCGGGGCGGGCGGTGCCCTCGAGCTGGTCGCCCTTCCTGAGCCCGTACTGCCGGATCTGCCCGGCGGATACAGACACGTCGTCCGGGCCACGCCGGTAGCCGGAGGTGCGGACGAAGGCCTGGCTGTCCCCTATATCGAGGATGCCGACGACGGCAATGGCAGCCGGAGGTTCTTTATCCCGGCCTTCTCGCGGCTGCGTCGGAGTAACCGGTTTTTGCATGGTTGTTGTTGTCATAAGGTAATTTCCTTTCGCTGGGAAGCGAATATGGGCCAGCCGCGCTGAATGTGGGCGCGCCTAATTAGAGCGCTGGCGCGGCGGCCGGATTAAAGTTTGTATGAGCGCGCGATGCCGGTTCGTTCGGAATATCCGAGATCTCTGCCTGGGCAGACGAGCCTTCTAGGCTGAGCTGGCAACGCCGGGAAAAGATCCGGGAAAACTTCGTCATGCGCTCGACGTCAGTTCCTGATAAGGATTGGTAGCTTTGGGACTGACGGAGAAAAAAGTCGTAACTGCTGGCCGCTCGAAGGGGCCGGACCCGCTACCACGAGGTCCCATAATGCACGACTATACGGCACAACAGCGGCGGGCGCTAGTTCATTCCCGCGGTATTCCCGGCGGCACGCTTACGGCCCAAGACGGCGGCGCTGCGGGACGATGGTGTACTTCGGTCGCCTCGAGACCGCGGTCGCCTCCGGCGGCACCCGTGATCAGCTTCTGGCTAGGTATCTCCTACGCTACGATTTCTGCGAACGCGGGGACGGAGGAACGACCGCCGATGGCAGATGCCAAGGGAATTGACGTCTCGAATTTCGCCGGAGATTTCGATTGGTCCGGTACATCGGGCTTGTCGTTCGGCATCTGCCGGGCCAGCCAGGGACTGGGGGGCAGCGGCACCAACTCACCGGATCCCTTCCTGGCCTGGAACTGGCCCCGGATCAAGGCCAAGGGGCTCGCCCGGGGCGCGTATCACTTCCTTGATCCGGACCTGAGCGGGGCGGATCAGGCGAGTTACTTCGTGGACAAGGTCAGCGCGGTCGGCCTCGAAACCACCGACATGCTCTGGCTGGACAACGAGACCGCCGGCGCGTCCGCGGCCGGCGTCGCCGCGTGTGCCCGCGCCTTCATGGCCAAGCTGGTATCACTGCGTCCGCATAATCCCCGCGGGGTGTATTCGTTCTACGACTTCATCAGGTCGGGTAACTGCGCCGGGCTCGAGTCCTACCCGCTGTGGCTGGCCATCTACCAGTCGGCGAGACCCAGCGCGCCCGCGCCGTGGCGCGCCTGGACGTTCTGGCAGTCCGGCGGGACCGGCAATCACGACGACGACGTCTTCGGTGGCACCGCCGCTGAGCTGAGCGCGTGGATCAGGTCATTCCAGCCGCACGTGGAGGAAGAAGTGCAGTCAGGTCAGCTCAACACCGGCGCCGGTGCCCTTACCGTCATCGCGGTGCCGGTCGGCAGCGCCACCAACATCGCGTTCGCCTGCGACAACGGGGTCCAGGGACTCGCGCCCGCGGTGCTGCGGGTCGCCGTCTTGGACAGCGAGTGGCGCGTCACGAACAACGTCACCGTGGACTCCACCAAGGGCCAGGCCCAGGTCAGGTTCCCCGACCCGGGCCGGACCGGGGCGGTCTCGGTCGTGCGGCAGGACGCGGGCGACGTCATCGTCGGGTACGAGGTTTCCTAGCCACCGCCTCAGGCCTTGCTGAAGACCAGGAGGAACTCGAGCAGGCCGTGATCCTGCGTGGTCACGAAGCCGCCGATGCTCGGGTTCGCGATGTTGTAGTCGGAGAACAGGACCGGGATGTCGCCGACCGCCTCGATCTGCGCTCCCTTGCGCTCAGCGGTCAGCGTGAATGTCACCGTGCGGGTGGCGCCATGCAGGGTCAGCTTCCCGGTCGCGGTGTAGCTCTTGATCACGCCGGTGGCGGGCAGCGGGGCCAGGTCGATCGGGCTGGTAAGCGTGAACGTCCCGGTGGGGTACTTGGCCACGTCCATGATGCGGCCGTCGAATTGCGAGTTCCGCTGGCTCTTGTCGCTGAGCACAGTGTCCATCGGGACGCTGAAGGTGGCGGCCGTGACGGTGGTGCCCGCAATCGTGAGGTGCCCGGTGACCGAGGAGGTCCGGCCGACGGCGGTGGTGCTCTGGCCGAGCAGCACCTCGCTGACGCGGTAGCCGACGGCGGAGCCGGAACCGGCGCTGTACGTACCGGCCAGCGCATCGCTGGCCGCCGTGCTCGCCGTCGCCGTCCCGCCGGACGAGGAAGACGCGGAGGCGGAACTGCTGGCCGCCGGCAGCTTCAATGCGGCCGGCGTGCTGCCGTTGAAGAAGTGGATATAAAGGAAAGGGCCGCCCACCGCGAGAACTACCACCACGATGATGCCGGCCATCAGCCATCTGAGCCAGTGACGTCGCATGCCGGTAGTTTGCGCCCGGATTTTCTGAATAGGCTCTCAATTCATGATGATTATCGTGGCCGGCGTCTCGGGCAGCGGCAAGACGACGGTGGGCGCCATGCTCGCGGGGCGGCTGGGCTGGCGGTTCGCCGACGCGGACGACTTCCACCCGGCCGCGAACATCGAGAAGATGCGAGCCGGCATCCCGCTGACCGACGACGATCGCTGGCCGTGGCTGCGGGCCATCGGCGCCTGGATGGATGAGTGCATCGCCCGGAACGAACCGGCCGTCATCACCTGCTCGGCGCTCAAGCGCTCCTACCGGGACGTGCTGCTCGGCGGCCGCCCGCAGGCCCGGCTGGTCTTCCTGGCCATGGACCGCCAGGTGATCGCCGGGCGGCTCGCCACCCGGCACGGCCATTTCTTCCCCGGCCAGCTCCTCGGCACCCAGTTCGACGACCTCGAACCGCCTCAGCCGGACGAGCACGTCCTCACGATCGTGCCGGCCGGCGAGCCGGCCGACACGGTCGCGTCGATCATCGCGGTACTGTTTCCCCAGGAGCAGGGGCCTTCCGGCGCCTTAGGCGGTGAGCATGAAGCTGAAGCTGGACCTGCATGACATTTACAACCGGGGACAGGACATCGACCGGGCGTTGCAGGCGATCATCGACGAGGCCGTGGCGAAGAAGGCTCCGCTGGTCGAGATTATCCCGGGCAAAGGTTCCGGTCAGCTCAAGAAGCACGTGCTTCGGTTCCTTGAGCAAAAAGAGATCAAGGCGAAGTATCACCGGGTGGAGAAGGACTCGAAGAACTTCGGCCGCGTGTTCATACATTTCCGCTGGTAGACGCGGTACATTCGGACGGCGTGCCGGTCCTGCCGGTTTTTCCTGCCCGCATTCCCTGACGCGGGCGTCGGGGTAAAGGCGGCTAGCTAGTCCCGCCTTGGGAACATTCAGTGCAGACTCTGAACAAGCATCGAGATCCCGGCAATAATGACAGCCTTCAGCCGTACATCCGACCGAGACAAAGGAGGCGTGTCATGCGATTCAATCTCGTGGCTCGCCGGATTATGGCGCCTGCGCTGGGCCTGGCGCTCGCCGCGACCGTAGCGGCCTGCAGCAGCAGTTCGAGCTCGTCCGCCTCGACGTCCCCGCCCAGTTCCGCGGCCTCGTCGCCAGCGTCGGCGCCGGCCTCGTCGCCCAGCGCCGTCGCCAGCTCGAGCGCCCCGTTGACCTCGGAAGCGGTGGCGCAAATCACCGCCAACTGGGAGAAGTTCTTCAGCTCGAGTACCACGGCCGCGCAGAAGGCCACCCTGCTGCAGAACGGGAGCACGTTCGCCTCGGCCATCAGCGCCTTCGCCAAACTGCCCCTGGCCAGCGGGATCGGGGCCAAGGTGACCAAGGTCCTGCCGGCCACCTCGACCACGGCCACCGTGACCTACGACATCACGTCAGGCGGAACAAGCCTGCTGTCCGGCCAGACCGGCACGGCGGTGTATCAGGACGGCACCTGGAAGGTCGGCGACGCCAGCCTCTGCGGCTTGTTCAAGCTGATACCGGGTGGTTCGGTCCCAGCCGCGTGCAGTTCGGTCGGCTGACCAAGGTCGCCCGGATTGGCTAGCCCGGCGGAGGCCGTCTCTGGCGACTGGCCCGGGGGCGACCGGCCCGGCGTCGTGCCGCGGGGCAGCCAGGGGCTCGCGCTGGCGACACTGTGCACCCTGCTGTTCCTGACCTTCCTCGACAACACCGTGGTCAGCGTGGCGCTCGGCAACCTGCAGACGAGCCTGAAGGCGGACGTCACCGACCTGCAGTGGGTGGTCGGCGCCTACGCCCTGACCTTCGCCAGCATCATGATGGCCTGCGGCATGATCGGGGACGAGCTCGGCCGCAAGAAGGTCATGCTGGCCGGGGCGGCCGTGTTCTGCGCGGGCTCGGTGCTGTGCGCGCTGGCCCCGAACGTCGGTGTGCTCATCGCCGGCCGCGCGGTGATGGGCCTGGGGGCGGCCGCCAGCGAGCCGGGCACGCTGTCGATGCTGCGTCAGCTGTACCCGGACGCCAGGGCCAGGAGCCGGGCGGTCGGGATCTGGGCCGGGACGTCCGGGTTCGCGCTGGCCGCGGGCCCGGTCATCGGCGGCGTGATCGTCGGAGCCTGGAACTGGCGCGGCATCTTCTGGTTCAACCTGGTCTTCGGGCTCGCGGCCCTGATCGTCGCGGCGATCATCTTGCCGGAGAGCTCGAACGCCCAGGCGGCCCGGGTGGATATCCCGGGTACGCTGCTCGCCGCGGGCGCGCTCGCCGCCGGAGTCTTCGCGGTCATCGACGCGGAGTCGGCCGGCTTCGGCGCGGTCGAGGTTATCGCCCTGCTGTGCGTGAGCGCGGTCCTGCTGGCCGCGTTCGCCTGGTGGGAGCACCGCGCCCCGTACCCGCTGCTTGACCTGCGCTTCCTGCGCGTACCCGAGTTCACCACCGGCATCATCGCCGCGTTCTGCACCTACTTCGCCACCTTCGCCATCTTCTTTTTCACCGCGCTGTACCTGGTCGAGGTGGTGGGCGCCTCCGGCTACCGGCTGGCGGCCGTGTTCGCGCCGATGACCATCTTGATGATCGTGTCCTCGGTGCTGGCGGGACGCTGGACGGCCCTGGCCGGACCGCGCTGGTCGATTTCGATCGGCTGCGTGCTGTTCGCAGCCGGCCTGTTTCTCGCGAACGGCTACCTGTCCCCGCGCCCGGACTACGGGCCGCTGGCACTGGCCCTCGGCCTGGCCGGTATCGGCATCGGCACCACCGTGGTGCCCATCACCTCCTCGGTGCTGTCCGCGGTGCCGCCCGAGCGTTCGGGGATGGCCGCCTCCGCGGCCAACACCAGTCGCGAGATCGGCGCCGTGACCGGCGTGGCGGTGCTCGGTTCACTGGTCGACTCACAGCTGCGGTCCAGCCTGGCCGGGCAGATGAGCCATCTCGGCATCCCGGCCACCTTCCAGACGCTCGTCGCCAACGCCCTCGAGACCGGCCAGATCCCGAAGAACACCGCCGGGTACGCGGGCTACGGCAAGCTCGTCCAGGAGGTCATCGAGGCCGCGTACACCGCCTTCCACCAGGGGCTGCACGCCGCGCTTTACCTGTCGGCCGGGCTCGCGCTCGCTGCCGGGCTGCTTGCTCTCATCACGCTCCGCTCACACCCAGTCGACGCAGGGTCTTGACGCGGGTTCCGGTTAGCTCTCAGCCGCGGAACAAATGCCGGCCAGCCGCGGAACAGATGCCGGTTGATCACGGTTACCGGTGACGATGTAACGTTGACGTCGGGGTTAGATCTGATTTCGCTGGAAGCATCCTGAGGAGCATGCATGTCGGTTGACAACGTCCGGCCGGATAAGAATCCGGGCACTGATGGCCGGGGCAAGAACTACAAGTGGATTGCCTTGTCCAACACCACGCTCGGCATCTTGATGGTCACGATCAACCAGTCCATCTTGCTGATCTCGCTGCCCGCGCTGTTCCGGGGCATCCGGCTCAACCCGCTGATACCCTCCAACACGTCCTATTTCCTGTGGATATTCATGGGGTTCATCCTGGTCACCGCGGTCCTGGTGGTCAGCCTGGGACGGGTNNGTCGGCGATATCTACGGCCGGGTGAAGATGTACAACCTGGGCTTCGCCGTCTTCACGGTCTTCTCGATCCTGCTCTCGGTGACCTGGCTCACCGGGCCGGCCGGAGCCTTGTGGATCATCATCATGCGGGTGTTCCAGGGTGTCGGCGGCGCGTTCCTGTTCGCCAACTCCACGGCCATCCTGACCGACGCCTTCCCCGCGGACGAACGCGGCAAGGCGATGGGGATCAACGGCATCGCCGCGGTGGGCGGCTCGTTCCTCGGGCTGATCCTGGGCGGCGTCCTCGCGCCGATCGAGTGGCGGCTGGTGTTCCTGGTGTCGGTGCCGTTCGGCCTGTTCGGCACGGTCTGGGCCTACTTCAAGCTCCGCGACAACGGGATCCGCATTCCCGCCAAGATCGACTGGCTGGGCAACGCGCTGTTCGCGATCGGGCTGATCTCGGTGCTCACCGGGATCGTGTACTCGCTGCTCCCCTACGG
>PMOU01000617.1:0-3467 GCA_003161205.1 Actinomycetota bacterium
CTTCGTCGTCTCCGGCGCCCTGATCATGGAGATCGTCTTCTCCTACCCGGGCATCGGCCTGCTGCTGCTCAACGCGGTCACCTCCAATGACTACCCGCTGATGCAGGCGATCTTCCTGGTGATCACCTTCGCGGTGCTGGTCGCCAACATGATCATCGACCTGGTCATCGTGTTCGTCGATCCGCGCGCCCGGGCCAGGGAGGCCACGCGATGACCGCCGTCCTGCCGATCANNTCATCGGACCGCTGGTCGCGCCGTATGACCCCTCTTTCCAGAATCCCGCGCCTGGCCTGTCCCTGCACCCGCCGTACGGCGCGCACCTGCTCGGCACCACGCAGACCGGGCAGGACGTGCTATCCCAGCTGCTGACGGGGATCCGGCTCACCGGGGAGCTCGCGCTCATCGTCGGCGTGGTGGCCACCGCGCTTTCGGTGATCGTCGGAGTCACCTCCGCTTTCCTCGGCGGCGTCTGGGACGAACTGCTGTCGCTGCTGTCCAACGTGTTCCTGGTCATCCCGGCGCTGCCGCTGCTCATCGTGCTGCTCGGCTACCTGCAGACCAAGGGCCAGGACGCGACCATCCTGGTGCTCAGCCTGCTCGGCTGGCCGTGGGGCGCGCGGGTGATCCGCGCGCAGACGCTGGCGATCCGCAATCGCGATTTCATCGCGGCCGCGCAGGAGACCGGCGAGAAATCGTGGCGGATCATCGCCTTCGAGATCGTGCCCAACGAGGTGAGCCTGATCGCGGCGAGCTTCGTGAACACCGTCCTGTACGCGATCGGCGCCTCGGTCGCACTGGCCTTTATCGGCGTCGCCGACCTGAACAGCTGGAGCCTGGGCACCATGCTCTACTGGGCGGAGAGCCAGCAGGCCCTGGAGCTCGGAGCCTGGTGGTGGTTCATCCCGCCCGGCGTGGTGGTGGCGCTCATGGGAGCTGGCCTGGTGCTGCTGAACACCGGCATCGACGAGCTCGGCAACCCGCGGCTGCGCGACGCATCGAGCGCCAGCCGGATCGCCGGGCACTGGCTCCGCCCCGGCGATCCGACGCCGGTGCTGGCCGAAGTCTCGCGGTACCGCGGCAAGCTGGCCGGATTCGTGCACTCGTTCTCCCGCAGTTCCCTGCTCGACGAAACCGAGAGGGGACAGCTCCGATGAACGCGAACCCAGACCACGCCCCGGCCCCCCTCCCGGCCTCCCCGGCGCCGGGGCTGGATCCGGTGCTCGAGATCCGGGACCTGTCGGTCGTCTACCGGACACCGGGCGGCGATGTCCGGGCCGTGGACAAGGTGAACCTGGACCTGGCGGCCGGCGAGGTCATCGGCCTGGCGGGCGAGAGCGGCTCGGGGAAGTCCACGCTGGTCTACGGCGCCTCCCGGCTGCTGCGGGCCCCCGCCCTGATCACCAGCGGTAGCGTCCGGTATTCCGGCCGCCGGATGGTCCCGGGCGCCGGGCCGGCCGACATCCTCCGGATGCGCCCGGATGAGCTGCGGCGGCTGCGCTGGCGCGAGATCGCCATCGTGTTCCAGAGCGCGATGAACGCGCTGAACCCGGTGCTGAGCGTCCGCGACCAGCTCCTCGACGTCATCCACGCGCACCTGCGGATGCCCCGGGACGAGGCGCGCGAGCGGACGGCGTCGCTGCTCGACCTGGTAGGGATACCGCGCTCGCGGCTGCGCAGCTATCCCCATGAGCTGTCCGGCGGCATGCGCCAGCGGGTGATGATCGCGATGGCGCTGGCCATCGAGCCGGAGGTCGTCATCATGGACGAGCCGACCACCGCGCTCGACGTGGTGGTGCAGCGGGACATCCTGAGCCAGATCGTGGAGCTCAAGGAGCGTCTCGGCTTCTCCATCCTGTTCATCACGCACGACCTGTCCCTGCTCCTGGAGCTGGCCGACCGGATCGCGGTGATGTACGCCGGGCAGCTGCTGGAGATCGGCACGGCCGAACAGATCCAGCACGAGCCGTCACACCCCTACACCAGGGGCCTGCTGAACTCGTTCCCGTCGCTGCGCGGCCCGCGCCGCGAGCTGGCCGGCATTCCCGGCTCACCGCCCGACCTGCGTAACCCGCCGCCAGGCTGCCCGTTCCTGCCGCGCTGCGGATACGGCACGCCGGCCTGCCGTGAGGTCGACATGCAGCTGCTGCCCGTCGCCACCGCCAAGGATCCCGGGCACGTGACGGCGTGCCCGTTCGTGCTTCCGCAAACCCCAGCGCCGCCCCGGCCACAACAAGCCCACGAGCCCGCGGCGCCGGAACCGCAGCCTCAAACCGCCGGGGAGCTGGGCACATGAACGAGCAGACGCTGACATCCGCGGCCGCGACGCGGGGACCGCTCGCCATGGAGGCGATCTCGGTCAGCAAGGACTTCCGCATCGGCCGCCGGCAGACCCTGCACGCGGTGCGAGATGTCTCCTTCAACCTCTACCGCGGCGCCGTCGTCGCGCTCGTCGGTGAGAGCGGCTCGGGCAAGTCGACCGCCGCCCGGCTGCTGGCCGGGCAGGAACGCCTCACCTCCGGCGTCATCCAGCTGGACGGCCACCGGGTCGACGTGACGAGCCGCGGTGACTTCCGGCGCTACAAGAGCCACGTCCAGCTGGTCTTCCAGGACCCGTTCTCCTCGCTGAACCCGGTGCACACCGTGCGCTATCACCTGGAGCGCCCGGTGAAGCTGCACCAGGGCAAGGACGTGAACGTAGACGCTGAAGTCGGCGCGCTGATGGAGCAGGTACGGCTCACGCCCGCCAAGCAGTTCCTGGGCAAGTACCCGCACGAACTGTCCGGTGGTCAGCGGCAGCGGGTGTCGTTCGCCCGGGCCCTCGCCGCCCGGCCGAGCGTGCTGCTCGCCGACGAGCCGGTCTCCATGCTGGACGTCTCGATCCGGCTCGAGATGCTGAGCCTGCTCGACGATCTGCGCCAGCGTTTCCGGCTGGCCATGCTCTACATCACCCACGACATCGCCTCGGCGCGATATTTCGCGGACGAGGTGCTGGTCATGTACGCCGGGGAGATCGTGGAGCGCGGCCCGGCGGAGGAGGTCACCCAGCGGCCAGCGCATCCCTACACCCAGCTGCTCGTCGCCTCGGCCCCGGACCCGGACAATCTCGGCAGCGCCCTGCGAGGGCGTGCCCACCGGACCAGCGCCCAGGACACCACGGGACGCCAGGGACCTCAAGCCACCCGCAAGCCCGAGAACACGACCGAAGTCGGCTGCCCGTTCAGTCCCAGGTGCCCGTTCGCCGATGACCGCTGCCGCCGGGAAGACCCGGCTCTCAGGCAGATCTCGGCCAACCGGGGGGCCGCCTGCTGGCACCTGGACCTAGCCGCGCCAGAACTCATCTCCGGATTTCCAGAGGGTCAACGTACATCCGCGAACTAACCCCATCACCACAACGAGAGAAAGACGAGACTGATGAGGAGATTGCACAGATCTAGACGGCTCCTGGCGATATCCGCCGTGGCCGTGCT
>PMOU01000617.1:3480-9944 GCA_003161205.1 Actinomycetota bacterium
AACCCGTACGTGGCGACCGGCGACGCCTACGGCATGGGCGCGACGGGGCTCATCTACGAGCCGCTGATCGAGTTCGACCTGGCCGCGCCGCCCAAGTACTACCCGTGGCTGGCCACGTCCTACGCGTGGTCCAACGGCGGCAAGACGATCTCCTTCACGATCCGCCAGGGCGTGAAGTGGAGCAACGGCACGGCGTTCACGCCCGCGGACGTGGCCTTCACCTTCAACCTGGTGAAGAAGTACGCGGCGATCAACCTCGACGGCCTGACCATCTCCAGCGTGACCACGTCCGGCAACACCGTCACGCTCACGTTCCCGACGGCCCAGTACACCAACCTGTCGGAGATCGCGGGCACCGCGATCGTGCCGCAGTCGATCTGGAGCAAGGTCGGCAACCCGGCGACCTACCCGGACGCCAACCCGGTCGGCACCGGACCTTACGTGCTGGGCAGCTTCACGCCGCAGGGCTTCACGATGACCAAGAACCCGAGCTACTGGCAGGCGGCGAGCGTCAAGGTCCCGAAGGTCTACTTCCCGGTCTACACCTCCAACACCGGGGCGCTCAGCGCGTTGTTCTCCGGGCAGATCGACTGGACCGGGAACTTCATCCCCGGCCTGCAGAAGAGCTTCGTCAGCACCTCCCCTAACACCCACCACTACTGGGAAGCCCCGGGCGGCACCAATAGCCTCATGCCGAACCTGAACAAGTGGCCGACCAACCAGCTGGCTGTCCGGCAGGCCATCAGCCTGGCCATCAACCGCACCGTCATCGCCTCCGAGGGCGAGGCCGGCCTGGAGGACCCGGTCCTCAACGCCACCGGCCTGACGCTGCCGACCTTCAGTGCCTGGAGTGCCCCGGTCGCCTCGATGACGGTCTCGGCCACGGCCAACGCGGCTGCGGCCAAGGCGGTGCTGAAGAACGCTGGCTACACCCTGGGCAGCAACGGTTTCTTCTCCAAGGGCGGCCAGGAGGTCACGCTCAGCATCACCGACCCGTCCGCTTACACGGACTACGCCCAGGACGACGCCATCGTCGCGCAGGAACTGCGGGCGGCCGGCATCAACGCCACGTTCGTCGGCCAGTCAGTGGACGCCTGGAACACCGATATCGCCGACGGTGACTTCCAGCTGACCTCGCACTGGTCGACCGACGGGCTCACCCCATTCCAGATGTACAACAACTGGCTGAACAGTTCGCTCGCGACCGGCTCGACCGCGACCGGCGACTACGAACGGCTGAACGACCCCACCATCAACGCCGAGCTGGCCACGGTGGCCGGGGCGGCGACGACCGCGGCCCAGACCACCGCACTTGTCCCGATCGAGAAGTTCGTGGCCTCGGACCTGCCGATCATCCCCACCACGACCGCGTCGGAATGGTTCGAGTACAACTCACAGGACTATGCCGGCTGGCCAACCCAGCAAAACCCCTACGAGACCGGCCAGCCCTCCGGGACGAATAACGGTCCTGGCTCGGGTACTGACGAAGTTGTGCTCCTGCACCTGACTCCGCAGGGCTAAGCTCGTTGGTGCGGCACTAAAAGCTGGCCCGCCCCCGGTAACCCCCCCACCGGGGGCGGGCCTCTCTCTGCCAAGGAAGCATCGCCGGCAAGGAAGCGCGCCCGGCCGCGCATCGCGTTCAGCACTCTGGCCTTCCCCGATGTCACCTTGACCTTAGCCGCCTCGCTCGGACGCCGCTGGGCTACGCCGGCATCAAGGCCTACGGCCTGCTCCGGCCCTACCTGGTCTACCTTCAGGCCGGGCGCTACCGCGGTTTCAGCGGCCCGGCAGGCTTCACGCGGGCCCCCCAGGCTCTTACATTGATCCTGAACGAGACTGGCGATCTCCTGACGGTAACAACGGCCAGCTTCCCGCGGTTTGCGCGCACCCTGGTCCAGGCCATGGCCGACCTGGACGGCATCGCCCACATGCGGACCACCCGCGGCGCCTATCCGGTGCTCTACGACGCCACCGCGACCTTCACGGTCGGCGGGTCCAAGGTGCTGCGCGAGTCCGGGGATGACCAGTTGACCCTGATCGGCGCCGGGCCGACCGAGCTGGTCGTGGCCCACCTCGCCGTTCGCGAACTGCCCGGATCCGGCACGAGCGCGGAGCTGCTCGGCTAGCCGCCCGTCCGGTCACGCTCCCGCGGTCAGGAGCTGCTGCCGACCAGGCCCCAGCGGCGGCGGATGGAGCGGTCGGCCATGCTGAACAGCGTGTGCACGAGAATGCCGATGATCAGGATCACGATGATGATCGCGGTGGCGCTCTGCATGTCGGCCTGGTCCTGATCGGTGGACAGCAGCACGCCCAGGGAGGGCTGGTTGGCGATGATGACGAGCAGCTCGCCGGCCATCAGGCTGCGCCAGGCGAACGCCCAGCCCTGCCTGAGCCCGGCCACCAGGGCCGGCAGCGAGGCGGGCAGGATCAGGTGCCGGTAGAGCGCGAACCGGCGCAGTCCCATCGTCGCACCTGCCCGCAGCAGGATCGGGGGGGTGTAGTCGACGCCCGCGATCAGGCCGTTGGCGATCGACGGGGCCGCCCCGAGGACGATGACGAACAAGATGGCGGTGGTGTTGATCCCGAACAAGATGATCGCGAACGGGAACCAGGCGATCGACGGCATCGTCTGCAGCCCGGTGATGAGCGAGCCGACGGCCGCTCGCAGCGGCCCGATCCGGGATACCAGGGCGCCGACGACCGCGCCGATGACGACCGCGAGACCAAAGCCGATGACTGCCCGTTCGCTCGTGGTGCCGATGGCGTGCCACAGCAGGCCGGCCTTGAGCTGATCTCCCAGGTTGGCCAGCGTCCCGCCTGGTCCGGGGAAGATCGCCTTTTTCCAGCCGCTGATGTGGATGACTTCCCAGATCGCCAGGACGATGATGATCGCGAGCGCCTTGGGCCACAGGGACGTCCACGCGCGCTTGGCGAGCGTACGGCCACGCTGGCCGGTGGCCTCGGGTGCCTCCTGGGCCTCGAGCCAGGCTAGCTTCTCCGCGTAGACCGGTATGGTTTTTGCAATCTGTTCGTCAGCGGGCATCGCGGCTCATCTCCTCACGCAGCCGGTCGGTGATCCGCGTGGCGAGTTCGGCGACCGGCGCCGAGTCGATCCGGCGTGGGCGCTCGATGTCAACCGGGAATTCATCGATGATCCGGCCGGGGCGGCTGCTCATCACGACCACGCGGTCGCCGAGCCGGACCGCCTCCTGCACGTTGTGGGTGACGAAAATGACGGTGAACTGCCGGTCGGCGCGGATACGGTCGATCTCGTCGTGCAGCAGGTCCCTGGTCATGGCGTCCAGAGCACCGAACGGCTCGTCCATCAGCAGCACGTCGGCGTCCTGGGCGAGCGATCGGGCGAGCGCGACCCGCTGCCGCATCCCGCCGGAGAGTTCATGCGGCCGCTTCCCGCCGAACTCGCCCAGGTTGACCATCGCGAGCAGCTCCGCGGCCCGCTGGCGGCGCTCGGCCTTGCCGACGCCGTGGGCGCGCAGGGCCATCTCCACGTTGCCCGCCGCGGTCAGCCACGGGAACAGCGCGGGCTCCTGGAACATGAACGCGATCCCCCGGCTGCCTGCCCCTTCCCCGCCCCCGGTCGACACCTCACCCGAGGTCGGCTGCTCCAGGCCCGCGACCAGCGCGAGCAAGGTGGACTTGCCACAGCCCGACGCGCCGATCAGGCAGGTGAATTCCCCTGGCGCGACTTCAAGCGACACCTGATCGAGTGCTTGGACGGCTGAACTGCCGCGCCCGAACACCTTGGAGACGCCCGTCAGCCGGACCGCCCCCGTCGTTGTTGCCGTTGTTCTTGCCGGAACCCTGCGGTCCGTTACCGCCAAGGAACTCACCTGCCTCACCATGCCTAGGAACTCACCTGAGATTCACCGGCCGCTGACAACGCCTGGTTGAGCGGGGTGAGATCGAAAATGCCAGCCAGGTTGACGGGCTTGAGCAAGCCGAGGGATACGGCTTGTGATGCGTCGGTCGTCAGCGATGACGCGTCCGGGTCATCGGTGAAGGTGATCTCCTTGAAC
Organism: Actinomycetota bacterium; assembly: GCA_003161205.1. Next base: position 7,518 of record PMOU01000617.1, read on the forward strand.
GCTGCCGCGACGATGCTCGCGCTGAGCGGCTTGCCGGTGAAGGAGGCCAGCTCCGCATTGGCGTCGGACTGGGCGGCGGCCGGGCTTGACTTGATGAAGTCGTTGGCCTGGACCTGGGCCTTGATCAGGTCCGCGACCACCGCGGGGTGGGCCGACAGGAAGCTCTGCGCCACCACAAGCAAGGTGGTCACGCCGGGCTCGCTGTACAGGACCGTGCCGCCGTCCTTGACCATCTCGATGTCGTACGGCGCGGGTTCGGAGGCGCCGGCGATCTGCCCGGACTTGAACTCAAGGACGGCCGCCGAGTTGGGCGTGGTGGGCTTGATGAAAGCGTCGCCGCCGCCGGTCGTGGTGGTCGTGACCCCGTTCTGCTTGAGCCAGTAGCGCACCGCGACGTCCTGGGTGTTGCCCAGCGACGGAGTGGCCAGCGTCTTGCCCTTGAGCTGGGAGGCGGACGTGATGCCCTTGGACACCACGATCGAGGCCCCGCCGGTCGCGGCGCCCGAGACGATCTTGATCGCGCTGCCGGTGGACTTCTGCCAGGCGTTGATGGCCGGGTTCGGCCCGACGTAAGCGGCGTCGAGCTGGCCGGCCAGCAGGGCCGTGGTCTCCTCGGTCCCGGTGCTGAAGGCGGTGGGCTTCAGCGTTCCCGCGGAGCCGAGATCCTTGGTGAAGAAGCCTTCCTTGAGCCCGACCAGGGCCGAAGCGTGCGTGATATTGGTCAGGAAGCCCAGCGTCACCGTCACCGGCGCGCCTCCGCCGGAACCGGTGCTTGAGCTGGAAGTCGCCGAAATCGATGAGGAAGAAGAGCAGCCCGCCAGCAGGAGGGCCGCGCCGATCATCGCGGCGCCCGTGACACGTCGCATCTAGTACCTAATTTCTATCGTTTATATGGGGAATGGCGCGAGATCACTATACATGAAGCCGGCAATGTAGGGAATCAGCCGCGGCCGGGCGCGCCGTAGGCGCACCCGTAAATCAGCTAGGGCCGAACGCGGACGTAATTCCGCATTGCGGACTATGCCACCCGGCCAGGCCGGGCGAAATCAGTTGCCGTCATCGCTGGAATCCTGCAGCGTAACGCCCGCCACCGCGGGGAACTTGGCCAGGCACTCTTCCAGCCGCGCCACGTCCGCGTCGCTCGCCTTGTTGACCTGATAAGTCAGCTGCTGAAGGGCATAGGGGGACGTAAGGTTCGACGGGAGCGGCTGCGCGACCACGGCCGGCACCTTGGCGCAGGTGGCGCGCACGACCAGTTTCTGGGAGACGGGCGTGTTATCGCGGAAGGACACGATGGCCTGCTGCTGCCCCAGGGCCGCGTCGAACTTCGCGCAGCCTGCCACGGCAGTCAATGCCGCGAAGGTCATTCCCGCACAGATCAGGCGACGGGCCCTGCCGCGGACCACTACGCCGGGTAGTACGCCCATGATGCCAGCCTAACGGCAGCCCGCGCCTAGTACGGTATCGGCAGGGCACATCCCATCCCACCAGGAGGACACTTGGCCGGGCGCATCGAAGACTACGCCATCGTCGGCGACATGCAATCGGTCGCGCTGATCGGCAGGGACGGCTCGGTGGACTGGCTGTGCCTGCCGCGCGTCGATTCCGAGGCGTGCTTCGCCGCCCTGCTCGGCACCGAGGACCACGGCCACTGGCGGATCGCGCCGGCGGCAGACCCGGGCGCGTGCACGGCGACCCGGCGGTATGCCGGTGACACGCTCATCCTGGAAACCCGGTGGGAGACCCCGGACGGCGTCGCCTTGGTCACCGACTTCATGCCGCCGCGCGATGACGATGAGCCGCCCGTGCTGGTCCGCATCGTGACGGGCGTGAGCGGGACCGTCGAGATGAACGTCACGCTGAGAATCCGCTTCGGCTACGGGTCCATCGTGCCCTGGACGGTCAAGGCCGGAGACGGCATCTGCTCGACCGCGGGCCCGGACTCGGTCTGGCTGCGCACCCCGGTTCCGCTCGCCGGTCGCGACCTGGCCCACACGGGGACGTTCAGCGTCGCCGCCGGGGACAGTGTCCCCTTCGTGCTCACCTACGTGCCCTCGCACCAGTGCGAGCCCGAGCCACTCGACGCGCTCGCTGCCCTCGCGGCGACCGGGAAGTTCTGGGAGGGCTGGGTGTCGCGCTGCACCTACCACGGGCCTTACCGCGACGCCGTGATCCGGTCGCTGATCACCCTGAAGGCGCTCACCTACCAGCCCACCGGCGGCATCGTCGCGGCCGCCACGACCTCCCTGCCCGAGGACATCGGCGGCGTCCGCAACTGGGACTACCGGTACTGCTGGCTGCGTGATGCCACCATCACCCTGGAGGCGCTGCTGCGCACCGGTTACACCGACGAGGCGAAGGCGTGGCGTTTGTGGCTCGGCCGCGCCATCGCCGGCAACCCGCGGGACATCCAGATCATGTACGGCG
>PMOU01000656.1 GCA_003161205.1 Actinomycetota bacterium
GTCGGCCTGGCACTCGGTATCTTGATGGATACCTTCATCGTGCGCACCATCCTGGTGCCCTGCACCGTGGTCCTGCTCGGCCGGTGGAACTGGTGGCCGTCCAAGCTCAGCCGGGTCGACGCGCAGCCGGGCGACGAAGGCACCGAGCGGGACGTCGAGCCCGCGGTACAGACCTGACCCTGGGGCTGGGGGTTCAGTCGGCGAGGGCGTCGATGGAGGCGGTCAGGTCGCGCAGGGCGGGGGCGGCATCGCGCAGGGCGGCCCGGTCGCCGTGCGGCAGGGTGGCCAGCGCGGCCTGGATGATGTCCTCGTTCACCCGGTGCCACCGGCTCACCGCCGCCGTGCCCTCACCCGACAGGTGCAAGCTGACCGTGCGGCGGTCCCCGGCGGCGCCGGCGTCACCTCCCGGCACCCTGCTCACGAAGCCGGCCGACTGCAGTCCGCTGAGCAGCGTCGCGACCGAGCTCGGCGCGAGCCGCAGCATCCTGGCCAGCTGACTGGGCCGGACGCCGGGGTGCTCGGCGATGCAGGAGAGCAGCTCGAGCTGGGCCACGGACAGCCCCAGGGCAGGATCGGCCGCGCGGGCGGCCCGGCGCATGGCCCGGCGCAGCCGGGACACGATGTCGGCGAGTTCCGGGCCGATCTGCTCCTGGCCGATCGGGTCCTGGCCGAACTGCTCGCGGCCGATCGGGTCCTGGCCTATCTGGTCCAGGCCGAGCCGGTCGTGCGCTATGTATCCCTCAGCGATGTGCACTTGACCGGTCCGCCTCCCATGGAACGCCAGCCTGCTCCCGTACCTGCGCGGCCGGTCAGCGCGATCGCGGCCGCAGCGGCAGAGACGACAGCGAGCACGATGTACGCGGGCCGTGCTTGCGTTGCCTCAGCGTACCCGTGCCCGGACTTGTCCTGGTTGCCCAGGTGCCAAGCCAGCGCCATCAACGAGATGCCGAGCGTGGTGCCTATCCCCCGGGCCATATTGACCAGGCCGCCGAGCAGCGAGGCCGAGGAGTCAGCCGTCGCCCGCATGATGAGGGTGTTATTAGCCGGGACGAAGATGCCCAGGCCCAGGCCCGCCAGGGCGAGCTGCGGAACCACCAGCACCGGCCTGACCGGCAAGAAGATCGCCGCGACCATGACCGCGCAGGTCAGGGAGGCACCGGCGAAGCCGCGCGGCCGGTTCCCCCAGGCTCTGGGCAGCACCTTGTCGCCGAACAACGCGGCCACGCCGAACCCGATCGGGAGGGCGGACAGCAGCAGGCCGGTCCGGACCACCCCCAGCCCGTGCCCGAGCAGCTGCGGGATCAGCACCAGCGGCCCGAACAGCGTCAGGTACCCGCAGGCCGCGCCGGCCAGCGCGAGGGCGACCGGGGCGGACCGGAGCAGCCACACCGGTATCAGCGGATGCCGCGTGCTCAGCTCCCGCCGGACGAACCCGATCACGCCCGCGACGCCGGCCGCGGCGAGCAGGGCGGTCAGCCAGGCCGGCAGGGGCAGGCCCGAGGCCGCGGACAGCACCAGCAGCAGCGCGCTCGTCCATGCCACCAGCAGCAGGGTTCCCGGCCAGTCGAACTTCTCCCGCGGGGCGAACTTCCGGGTGCGCGGCAGCAGGTAGCGGCCCGCGATGATGGCCACGACACCGACGGGCACGTTCACCCAGTACACGGCGCGCCAGCCGACCGTCGCGGTGAGCAGGCCGCCCAGTGTCGGGCCCAGGGCGAGCCCGACGGACTGCGCTCCNNACGAGGCGCAGGCCCACCAGGACGCCGAGGGAGGGCGCCAGCCCGCAGGCCAGCGAGGCCACCGTGAACACGGCGAAGCCGTAGGTGTACACGAGCTTGCGCCCGATCGCGTCGCCGAGCCGTCCGGCCGGGGCGAGCAGGGCGATCAGGCCGAGCAGGTAAATGAGCGAGACCCACTGGACCGCGGCCACCGGGACGCCGAAGCCATGCTCCATGGCCGGGTAGGTGATGGTGACGATGCTCGCGTCCAGCTGGCCCATGAACGCGCCGAAGCAGACCACGCTCACGGCGAGCCACGGCGCTCGCCGGCTCTCCCGGATAACGGACGGCCGCGCCTGCTCATGCAGCATGCTTCTGTTACCGAACATCTTGTGACCAGAGTAGCCGATAGTTCGGTCTCAGAACATCTCTCGGGCCCGATAGCCGGATTAACTCCGGACATGCCGGGCGCGGTGCTGGCCTTGGCGCTCCGGACCAGACAAACTCAAGGAGGTGGAGTGGTCCCCGGTCTTCGGGCCGGTCGCTCGGCTAGAGTACGCCGGGAAGCGCCTGGGAAGTACGGCGCTCGATGGTGGCTGACCGGCACAGACAAGCCGGAGCGGAAGGGACGGCGATGCAGGAACTGCGCTTCGTCGCGGTGAGCGAGGACGGCCGTTACGCTGTCCTCGCGGTGCCCGGGCGTAGCGCACGCTTCACGTTGCCGATAGACGAGCGACTCAGGGCGGTGGCCCTGGGCCAGAGTTCCCGGCTCGTGCAGTACGAGATCGAAGTGGAGAGCCCGTTGCGACCCAAGGAGATCCAGGCACGAATCAGGGCCGGGGAGACGGTGGAGGAGATCGCGGACGCGGCGGGCATCGCGGTGGAGCGCGTGCGCTGGTTCGAGGGTCCGGTCCTGGCCGAGCGCGCCTACGCCGCGGAGCAGGCCCAGAAGGCGTCGGTCAGACGCCAGGGGGAATCTGCCCCGTCGACACCGGGGCCGTCCCTGGGCGAGATCGTGGCCGAGCGGCTCAAGGCCGTCGGCTCCGCCCCGGAAGATGCTCAATGGGACGCGAAGAAGCGCGGTGACAATAGCTGGCAGGTTCAGCTCACCTTTACCTCCGGCGGCCGCCTGCACGTGGCCGAGTGGGCCTTCGATCAGCGCCGCAGGCACGTGATGCCTGCTGACGACAACGCGGCCCGCATGTCGCTGCCCGGCGGCGAGCCGCCTCAGCCCGCCGCGCCGCCGCCCGGCCAGGCGACGGTCACCCAGCTCGCACCGCGGCTGAGCACGGCATCAGGCCAGTTCGGCCAGTCCGGGACGGGCACCGCGGGTTTCGCTCCGGCCGGTCCGGTCAACGCCGGACCTGGCCGGGCCCGGCACGAGCGGCCGGTCCCGCCGCGGCCGCCCATCGCCGAGCCCACTGCGTCGGCACCCACTGCGCCAGCACCCACTGGGTCGGCACCCACNNGTCGGCACCCACTGCGCCGGCGGCCGCGGCGTCAGACGATGATGATCGTCCGGTTACCCCGGCAGTTGTGGCCGCGCAGGTGGCCCGGGCGGCTCAGCCGCGGCCCGACGAGCCTCGCCCGGAACCGGCGGTTCCCACGGCGCATTCCCGGCGGCGGGGCGATCAGCCCGAGCCGGCTCCGGCTGGCCCGGCCGAACCGGCCAGCGAGCCCACGGGACGCTCGAGCCGCAAGGCGCCGCGCGGCAAGCGAGCCTCGGTCCCGTCCTGGGACGAGATCATGTTCGGTAGCGCCCGCCAGCGGGACTGACCGTTCCAGGTGGCCGACCCGTTCGCCTGCAGCAGCGAGGATGTGCTGGTCAGTCCTCGAGGTGCGCGGCGACGTACTCGGTGAGGTCGACGAGACGGTTCGAGAAGCCCCACTCGTTGTCGTACCAGGCCGAGACCTTCACGTGCGTTCCGATGACCCTGGTCAGGCCCGCGTCGAAGATCGCGGAGTGGGGATCGCCGGTGATGTCGCTGGACACGAGCGGGTCCTCGCTGTAGCTCAGGATGCCAGCCAGGGGACCCTCGGCCGCAGCCTGGTACGCGGCGTTGACCTCCTCGACCGTGACCGGGCGGCTGGCCTCGACGGTCAGGTCGGTGATCGACCCGGTCGGCACCGGGACGCGCAGCGCGGCTCCGTCCAGCTTGCCGGAGAGCTCGGGGATGACGAGGCCTATCGCCTGCGCCGCACCGCTGGACGTCGGGATGATGTTGAGCGCCGCGGCGCGGGCGCGCCGCGGATCGGAATGCGGGCCGTCCTGCAGGTTCTGATCCTGGGTGTAGGCGTGCACCGTGGTCATCATCCCGTGCTCGATGCCGAATGTCTCGTGGAAGACCTTCGCCAGCGGGGCCAGGCAGTTCGTGGTGCACGACGCATTCGAGATGACGTCGTGTACGGCCGGGTCGTAGGTGCGCTCGTTCACGCCGAGCACGACCGTTACGACGTCGTCGCCGGTGGCCGGCGCGGAGACGATGACCTTCCGTGCCCCGGCGGCCAGGTGCTTACGGGCGTCCGCCGACCTGGTGAAGCGTCCGGTGCACTCGATCACGATGTCCACGCCGATATTGACCCACGGCAGCCAGGCCGGGTCAGCTTCGGTGAGAACGGCAATGGGGCGGCCGTCCACGACAATGTTCGGCCCGTCGACCCTGACCGGTGCGGCGAGACGGCCGGCCATCGAGTCGTACTTCAGGAGGCGGGCGAGCGTCGCGGCGTCGGTCAGGTCATTGATGGCGACAACCTCGAACTTGCTGTACCTTTCCAGCGTTGCTCTGAGGTAATTGCGGCCGATCCGGCCAAAGCCGTTGATGCCAACCCGAACGGGCACGAGTGTGTCTCCCTTAGTTGTCTATGTCGTGCCGAGACCGGCGGTGGCGCAGACGCAGCGGCCGTTGCTCACCTGCGAGAATGCCGCGCTCAGTGGTACCAAGATAGATCCAACTTTTCCTTCCCGTCAGCACAGTGCCGCGAGTGTTATCCGGGTGAGATGATGTCCGGCGCGCATCGCTACAAACGAGATAGATGCCGGAATTCAGCAAAGTCGCCATACTGGCTAACCGGCCCAGCTTGCGTCTTTTGCGGCCTTGCGAATTCGTGCAGATCGGATAGATCGACATCCGGCGAACAACTGTCATCGGATGATGTTATCCTCGGCTTCGTGGGCAAGGACCTCGCGCAAGAATACGATAAAACCTTTTTCGAAGCAGGTGTGACCGAGTCACGTAGATCTGCTGAGGTCGTGGTCCCGCTGATAAATAGGCTCGTACAGCCGAATTCTGCAGGCATTCGACATCATCAGGCCAGTTATCTGGACGGATCCCAGGGTCGGGAACTATTACCGGCAGAATATGCTGCTTTTTTCCAGGGCGGATTTCAGGGTGAGCAGTACGCTTGTCGATGTCGTTCATCCCGATTACTGGACGAAACTGAACAGCTCGCGGCTGTCCCTGCGTGAGGTTGTCAAGAGCTTTCCAGATGCGGTGTCACACGCGGTACGCAGGAGGCTTCGCTTGCCCGGCAAGTGGCGAAGACGCCTGCCTTTCGCGCGTTAGCCTTCCGTGGTCACTGCTGGACATCAGTCCCGGCTGGGCTCACTGATTGATCAGGTAACAGGTGCCGACGTTGCTTTTCCGGATACGCATCGCGCTCTTCGTCTCGGCAAGGTGCTCATGCAGGGCCCGCGCGCAGCCGTCCCAGACGTAATAGTCGTCGACCAGCACCAGAGCTTTCGGCGCGAGAGTCGACAAAGACGTGCCGGGAGATCATCGTGTGCTGGCGGTATCGCTTCCAGATAGTGCCAGCTCGCACGAGGTCTGGCGTGCCGGCTACCGAGCGTGCGCCCTGCTTCAGAAGCCTNNCGCGCCCGCTCGGTCAGCTGCGCCGCCACGGCCAGCGCCACCTCATGCGGCAGTACTTCCCCGGCCGGGCCCTCGAATTCGGCTTCCGTGATCTCCTCTACCGCGGCCATCTTTACCTCCTCTGGTCCAGGTCACCCCTGGGCCTGCGAAATCTAACGGTCTGCTTATTTTTAGAACCTAATTTCCCCAAAATGCGGAACGCCTGACAACCTCGTTGGGGCAGGCGTTCCGGCGCCCGGCTACAGGCGGACGCGAAGCTAATCCCCCGGATCCCTTGGAATCTTATCGCTTTGAGTGACGCTAGATGCACGTAAAGTGACTGACGTGGCCGACCTGAGGAGACGGGCTTCTCCGCTCTCGGTGCCCGTCACCGCGCCGGGAAGGCGCCCTTCGGCAGGCTACGGCGCCCGGCGCGGCATGATGCCGCCGTTTATTAGCATTTCTGATTACCGGTGCGTTTCCGCAGGTGGTACGTCACAGCCGGAATGTAATACGTTGTCATACTGGTAAGATCCTGGGTTCTTTGCGTCCTCTCCCTTACATAGCGAGTTCGTTTCGTGACGGAAACGACCTCGCTGCGCAGCGCCAGGGAGACGCTGCTGGGAGGGGACCGCCTACGTCATCGACGTCGACAGGGCCGGCCGGTGGTGGGCGCTTCGCCGTGACGGCCTTCCCGCCCCGTCCGGCGAGGGCCTGGATCAGCTCCTGGCCGCGGTGGCCGAGGACTACGCCGCTAACCCCGTGGAACTCCGGTGACCGCCGGGGGCTGGGCAGCCTACCTGGCCGAGACGGCGCAGTGGCCAAGGCGGGTCGAATTCGAGCAGGCCCATCCCGAGGCGAGGTTCTACCGCGTCGGGATGATGACCCAGGCCTACGTCCCGTTCGGCGACCATGACAGCGTCACGGGTCACCCGGTCGACCCTCGGTGATGTCCTCGACGCTCTCGGGAAGATCTTCGACCCGGGCGGCTAGCTGTGCTGGCGGGACTGCGGGCCCGGGGCAGCTAGCGGCCGGTATGTTACGGGCTGCCATCCTGACCCTGTTCCCGGTGCAGCCGCAGCCGCCGGGCGACGATGTCGCAGGCCACGTCCGCGAGCGGTCGGTCCTGGGCATGAGCGTACGCGCGGAGCCGGGAAAACGCCTCCGCGGCCGGGACGCCGAGCTGCACTATCAGCATTCCCGTGGCCTGATGAACCTCGGCTCGGTGCAGCGCCAGGTCCGGAGGCTGCCCGCCCAGCAAGGCCCCGTCTGCGTTCTCCGCGTTGCCCGCCCCGCTGCCGAGTAGCGTCACGGTCGCCGTGTCGGCGAGAATGAGCAGGTCACTGAGCTGGCTGTCCGGCAGCGGACCAGCCGAGCCGCGGTACAGGCCCAGCACCCCGGCGCGGATCGCGCCGACGATCAGCGGGAACACGAAGACCGCCCCGGCACCGATCCGGCGTGCCGCCGGGGTGAACGAGGGCCACTGGCGGCTGTACTCCTCATCGTGCAGGTCGGCGGCAAGGACAGGCGCAGCCGAGGCCAGCACGTCGCGGCCCGGCCCCTCTTCCAGGGCCAGCTGAAGTCCGGCCAGCTGCTGGCCGACCTGGGCTGTCGCGCACATCAGGAAATCCGGGTCACCGCCGCGCGCAGCGGCCAGCCACGCCCCGCTCAGCTGCGCGGTCCGGGCCGCGACCGCGCAGATGTCAGCAACCGACACGCGGCGGCTATGCGTGGCGGCGTGCGCGGCCAGCTTGCCCCACATGACCTGTCTGCGCCTATCAGCCATCGACGCACCTGGCCGGGCACCGACCCTCCCGGGGAACCCGGAGATTATCCGGCGCTGCGCTGCGACCATTGCCCCGTCCGGGATCACCCCGGTATCAGCCCGCGACGGCGCTGCCTCCCAGGGCAAGCAGTGCTCACCGCGGGCCACCGACCAGCCGTGCTGATTCTCGTTGACCTGACCCGGCTCGAATTCAGTCTCGGGCCTTAATCCACCCTCGTACCTTTGCGTATCTGCCACGTTACATCCCCTCCCGGGGCCACATGTTCTCATGCCGCGAGACAGCAGACAAGATCCCGGCATCACGGCCGAGCAGGTGCTGCCTGGGGTAGCCGAACATGGTCTCGGCTTGGACGTTGACCAGCCGGATCTTCCCGCTCCTGTCGATGACCACCAGGGCGTCCAGCGCCGATTCCGTTAAAGCCCGGAAGCGCTCCCCGTCACCCGCAGTCCCGTCCGCCCCGCCTGCGGGAACGCTGCCGAGGGCTGCAGTGCCCGAGCGGACCGCCGCCGCATAGCTCTCAGGCCCCACAACATCACCTCTCCGGTGCCAGCGAGGCCGCGGGGAGCACCTCGATGACTTTAAGTATGCAACTATGCACCACCGGTTGCGGGGGATTTTTCAGGATTACCCGTCCCCAGGTGCGAGAGGGTGCCGCGGAGAAACGGCAGCTGGTCCGGATGCGCAGCTGCCCCCGTACCCGCGCCTACGTCGCCCGGCGAACTCCGCGGCTACTGACAGAAGGCCATCTTCGCGGCAATAGCGTGCATTTTATCGGAGTTCCCATATCCCGCCAGCCAAGAGCGAATGGCGTATACGCTGACGAATACCGTAATAGCACCGCATGCATTTTTTGACCGCTTCCCGAATGAAGAAGAACCGCAGCGCAAAGGGATATAGTGGCGGGCGAGCCGGCCTGCAGACTGCCCGACATCGCATGGCAAGCACGAACAATCTATATAAACAGGAACGCAAGAAAGGAAAGCGGAACTGAAGCCGAAACTCGCACGGCTGGCGGCCGCGATTGCAGCCATGATTGCGTTCGCCATGGCGGGAGGAAATGCACAAGCAGCGGCTACGGGACAGACTACCCTTACCGGACTAGATTTGCATGACGGAACAATAGTCCAGGACGGCAGGTCTCTCTACCTTTATGGCACCGAATACGGGTGCGGATTTACGTGGGGAGAGAACGGCACTCCATGGTGCGGATTTGGCGTAACAACTTCTCACGATGTCACGGGGCCATGGACAGGTAAACATCTCTTGTTCAGTCCGAATACGAAAATAGAAGCCACCGGCTGGCGCGGAGACAACGGCAAGACATGGGACCGGATGTGCGGACTTAACGGAGCGGGATGTTTTAACGCACGTATGGTTCGAGCCGGTAAGAAATGGCTCCTCTGGTTCAATTCTCCGGGCGACAAAGGGCGAGGCTCTAATCCTTATTGGGTAATGACGTGCAAGGGCCCGGCCGGCCCGTGCGGAGATCCGCATAAGCCCGCTATCTACGGGTGCAAGGCCGGGTCGGATTTCTCTATTGCGGTTGAAGCATCTATAGGCTACCTGGCCTGCTCAGCAGCCAACAGGATCATCGGAATAGAGCAGCTCGCGGCGGGAATGAAGAACGGCATCAATCGCTTCGTCGCCAATATATCCGGCAGCGAGGCCGAGGGAGTGGGTATATATCATACGGGAAGTGTATACGTCGCAACGTATTCCGTGCCCAATTGCGGATACTGTTCCGGCACGGTAGCCGCAGCACCGGGGGCGGCAATGGTACAGACGGGTTATTCCACCGCTCGCAATCTCGGCGGTCCCTGGACCTATCAAGGGGTAATGTCGGGCGGTTATTGCACGGGACAACCGCGCACGGCATTTAAGATCGGGGGAATTCCTTACGAATGGGTGGACGAATGGGAGGGGACTACTAATGAAACAGCAGCGTCAATTCTGCTCGTGCCTATGACCATGTCGCCCTGGTCGTGTGCTGATCAAGATCTTCCGTAGGTCTGTTACCGCTAGCCGGGCAGGGCGCCGTCGACGAGGCGGCGTACGCACGAGTCGAACACCTCGTCCGCGTCGCGGACCCGGGACGGCCCGCCCGTGTTCAGCGCGGCGGCCAGGTTCGGGTACTGCCCGGTGGCCGCGGCGCCGACCAGCGCGGCGACCTGCGCCGCGGCGTGCTCATCGGGGCTGATGCCGGTGCTGGCCTGCTGGGCGGCCAGCGTCGCCTCCATCCCGCCGTACATCAGCGCGAAGCCGTTGATCATGGCGATGAACTCCATCTTGGCCGCGGTGTCGAGGGCGGAGCCGGCTAGCAGCCCGAGAAACCACTCGAAATATCGGAGCCCGCTCGGGCCGAAGACCGCGGGGCGCCGCATCGCATCCGGCAGCCAGGGATGGCGGCGGGTGATGTCGCGTCCCTGCCGGGCGAGGTCGGCGATCGCCGCCCGCTTATCGGCGGGCACGGCATCCGGGTAGCGGTATTCGTGGCCGGCCAGGTCGACCATCAGCTGGATGAGGTGGTCCTTGGTGGGCACGTAGTTGTACAGCGACATCGGGGCGATGCCGAGCTCGGCGGCCACCGCGCGCATGGTCACCGCCTCCAGTCCCCCGGCGTCCGCCAGCCGGACGGCGGCAACGGCGACCGCCGCGCGGTCGTATTTGCCCTTCGGACCGCGGGTCCCCTGTTCCGGGATATCCCAGATCGATATCGGCGTCAGGCGCCTCTCCCCCTCCATCCCGTGAACCCTACAACTCCGCTGGCCGTCTTATCAGCGTGCGCTGTACGTAGTATCATACCCGTAGCGACGTACAACGTACGTAGTAATATACGGGAGGAAACCATGATCGAAGCCAGGCCGCTGCCTCGCAGGGTCCGGGTCATACGGAGGCTGACCCGGGAACTGCCGCCAGCGCGATGCGGAGTCGCGTGGATACCGCGGATCGAGATGCCCGGCGCGGATGGCGTCATCCTGCTCACCGACCACTACGTGCCGCGGGCGGACCAGGAACGGGGAACGATCCTGGTCCGCACCCCGTACGGCCGCGGGTTTCCCTGGGCCCACCTGTACGGGGTGGCCTTCGCCGAGCAGGGCTACCACGTCCTGCTGCAGAGCTGCCGCGGTACCGGCGGATCGGCCGGCGGCTTCGAGCCGTTCCGGAACGAGGCCGCCGACGGGCAGGCCACCGTCGCCTGGCTGCGCGAACAGGACTGGTTCAACGGCAGGCTCGGTACCATCGGCGCGAGTTACCTGGCCTATACGCAGCTCGTGCTGGCCGCCAAACCGCCGCCCGAGCTGAAAGCGGCTGTCGTCCAGGTCGGCATCAGCGATCCGTCGGCGACCGTCTATCCCGGTGGCGTCTTCGCGCTCGCCAACATGCTGTCCGCTACCGCGGCTACCTTTTCCAGCCAGGGCATGATGCGGGCGGCGCGGATGCTGATCGGGCTCCAGCTTCGGTATAAGCGGGCCGCCCGGATCCTGCCGCTCCGGCAGGCTTGCCGTCAGGCGCTGGGTGAACCAGTGCCGTTCCTGGAGAAATGGCTCGAGCTCGGCGGTCCAGACGATGCGTACTGGCAGGAGATAACCCCTGATCTGGCCGGCTGGCAGGCGCCGACGGCCGTGCAGGGCGGGTGGTACGACGCCGCGCTCGACCAGAGCCTCGCCCAGTACGCGGCGCTTCGAGCCCAGGGGTGCGAGGTGAGCCTCCTGGTCGGCCCGTGGAGCCACGCCTCCGCGTTCGCCAAGGATGGGCTGAGGCGGATCTCGCGCGAGGCCCTGGCCTGGATGGACGCGCACCTGGCCGGTGATGCCGGAGATGAGCGGGCGGCACCGGTCCAGGTGTTCGCGGGCGGGTCGGCCGATTGGCGCGAGCTGGCCGAGTGGCCGCCGCACAACGGCGAGCAGACGTGGTATGTGCACGGCGGCGGCCAGCTCAGCCGCGACGCTCCGGACGGCACCGCTCCAGACGGCGCTGTTCCGGAGGGCGCCGCTCCGACGGGCACTGGGCAGTCGTCCTGGCGCTACGACCCCGCGGACCCGACCCCTTCGGTGGGCGGCCAGCTNNCTCGGTCCGGTCCGCGCGACCGTGCACCTGCGGGTCAGTACCGGCCACGCCGACATCTTCGTGCGGCTGTGCGACGTCGATCCCGAAGGGCGGTCGCTGAACGTGACGGACGGCATCCTCCGGACCAGCGGGCAGGATGTCGTCACCGTGGCCATGAGTTCTACCGCCTACCAGTTCAGGGCCGGGCACCGGCTGCGGCTGCAGGTCAGCGGCGGCGCCTTCCCTCGGTTCGCCCGCAACACCGGCACCGGGGACCAGCTCGCCACAGCCACGCGTCTGGTCCCGGCCGACATCGTGGTGTATCACGACGCGGCCAGGCCGTCGGCCGTCCTGCTTCCGGCCGGGGACCCAGCGGCAACCCCGTGACACCGGGGCGGCAAGGCTATCTCCGCCGAAGCAGCCCCGCAATTTAGGCGGTGCGGCGCAGTTCGTGCTCTACGGCCTGACGAATCCAGGAGGACAGGGAGCGGTCGACCGCTTCCGCTGCCCGCCGGGCCTGCTCCAGCATCTCCGGCGGGAACCGAACCGGCACCGGGGCGCTCAGCCGGGTTCCGTCCCGCCGGCGGGCGGGTCCCTGCGGCTCCTGATTTTCCGGCCGTGCATAGAACGCATACTCCTCCTCAGGCGTCATCGGCGCGTTCATCTGCGGTCCTTTCTGTACTGGGCGGCAAGCACCTGCGATGCCTCATAGCAGCCGATCGGCCGGCAACGGCTTAGGTCGCCGCTGCGCGCCGGGGCCAGAGGGACCATCAGCACCCGGCCGCTGACCNNCCAGTGTATTACAAACGACTACATTTATCCATCACCGGCCACTGGCCGTCATGCTCCGGCGAACCATCCGTCTGTAGCACCGGGTGCTACACTGTGAATATGAGCATTCCGGAGATCACGCAGCGCGACCTGCGGTCGAAGTCGCGGGAGATTATGGATGCCGTCGAACATGGGCAGTCCTTCACCGTTACCCGGGACGGCCACCATATCGGGGAACTCATACCGATCCGGCAGCGACGTAAGTTTGTCTCCCGGCAGGAGTTTGCCGCGATGTCGCACAACGCGCCTGACACCAGCCTGGAGGCTTTCCGCGCCGACCAGGACGCCGCCGCCGAGCATGGAGAGGGCAGTGCGTATGAGCGGTGAGTCTGTCCGTCAGGGCCTGCTCGACACGAACATCCTGATCTTGCGCGGGTGGATCGAGCCTGGCGAACTCCCGGACGAGATGGCGATCAGCGCAGTTACCCTCGCCGAGCTGTCCGCCGGGCCACATGAGGTCCGCCGCAATGAAGCGCAGGATTCGTACGACGAGCATGAAGAACGTGGCCGGCGCACGGAGATCCTGCAGCGCGCTGAGAATGAGTTCGACCCGATCCCCTTCGACGCCGAGGCGGCACGTGCCTATGGGCGGGTGGCCGCGGCTGTCATGGCAACAGGCCGCAAGCCGCGCAGACGGATCGCCGATCTGATGATCGCGGCCACCGCAATTGCGGAGGACCTGCCCCTCTTCACGACCAATCCCGGCGACTATGCCGGCCTGGAAAAGCTCGTCCGCGTCATTCCAGTTACGCGACCATTCCTGCCGCATGAGAAGAAGCGGTGAGCCCAGTCGACGGCGTGGACGGGCGGGACGCGTCTGATGCGGATGACCAGGTAACTCGAACAGCTCCTTGACCAGCCTTCTATCAGGCCGAACGGTCACTGGCTCAAGCCTGTTCCGCCTGCGTGCCGCCCGGGCTGACCGCCTGGCCGCTACTCGCGGTCGGCAGCACGAAGGCGCCTTCCTCGCCCGAGAGGTCCCTGCGCCGTGGTCAGCTCGCAGCACCTAGCGGGAGGATGTCATCAAGCGCGACGCCCAGCCGGTCCTTTTCGACCTCCAGGTCGTAGCGGGCCTGCAGATTCATCCAGAACCGCTCCGAGGTGCCGAAATACCGGGACAGCCGCAGCGCGGTGTCCGCGGTGATCCGCCGCTGACCATGGACGATCTCGTTGATCCTCCTGGCCGGGACATCCACCGCCTTGGCCAGCTGATACTGGCTCACGCCCAGCGGCGTGAGGAACTCTTCCAGCAGGATCTCCCCCGGGTGCACCGGCGACATGACCGTATTCTCTGCCACTGGCTCCTCCTTAGTGATAGTCAACGATCTCGACATCTTCCGGGCCCGCGTCTGACCAGGTGAAGCAGATCCGCCACTGCTGGTTGATCCGGATGCTGTACTGCCCGGCGCGGCCCCCGGTGAGCTTTTCTAGCCGGTTGCCCGGCGGAATGAGCAGGTCGGTTAAGGTTTCCGCGGCATCGAGGATCGCGAGCTTGCGCCAGGCGACACGCTGCACCGGCCCGTCTAGCCTGCGTGATCGCTGCCGATGCCAGATGGCCTCGGTTTCCTTGTCCCGGAATGAGCGCAGCACATACCTATGATAACGCCGCACGTTATTAACGCAACGCGTTATCATCGGCACGGCCGGGCGCTCAGCGGAGCTTGCGCAGGAACGGGTCCTGCGCTCGGTACGGCCTGACCTTGATCCGGGCGTCCACCACGAAGACCCCGTCCGGCCGGGCGATGACCGGGTTCAGGTCGAGTTCGGTGATCTCGGGCAGGTCGTCGGCCAGCCGCGACACGCGGAGTAGCAGATCGCGGAGGGCGCCGAGGTCGGCCGCTGGCTGGCCATGGTAGCCGCGCAGCAGGGGCGCCGAGCGAATCGATCCGATGAGCTGGTCCGCGTCGATGTTGGTCAGGGGCGTGAGCCGGGCCGCGTGGTCGGCGAGCACCTCGGTGGCCACGCCACCGAGCCCGAACACCACCAGCGGGCCGAACATGTGATCGTCGGTCACACCGACGATCACCTCGGTGCCGTCGGCGATCATCGGCTGGACGAGAACCTGCCGCTGCCGCTCGCCGAAGCGCTCGGCCAGCCTGCGGTAGGCGGCCCGCACCTCGTCCTCGGTACGCAGCTCGACCGCGCCCGCGTCGGTCTTGTGCAGGAGCCCGGGCACGTCGGCCTTGAGCACGACCGGTCCGGCTGCCGCCCGGAAGGCCTCGACCGCCTCGTCTTCACTGCTCGCGCCGGCCAGCTCGACCAGCGGGACACCGTAGCAGCGCAGCAGTTCAGCAGCCTGGTCCGGCGGCATCCAGTCGCCGCCGAGCGTGGTGCGGAGAAACCGGCGTACCAGCGTGCGAGCGTTTTCGGTGTTGACGTCGAGGAAGCTGGGGACCTGGCCCCGCGGCTCGGTGCGCCAGGCCCCGTACCGGGCGGCACGGGCCATCGCGGCCGCGGCCGCCTCCGGGTACCCGTAGGCGGGGATCCGGCCTGCGCCGTCCGCGCGCGGGAGCAGACGGACGGAGTCCGGCTGGTCGAGGACGACCGCGGCCAGCGGGACGCTGACATCGGCCTGCTGGATGGCCGTGACCAGGTCGCCGGTGGCGGCGGTCGGCAGCACCAACGCGATCATCGCGTCGACTTCGTCGTCGGCCCCGAGCAGTTCCAGGCACTGCCGGAAGGTCTCGGCCGAGATGGCGGCCGTGGTGTCGACCGGGCCGTCGGTCGCGCCGGTGCCGGGGACGAGCGTACGGAGCCGACGGCTGGTCAGGCCGTGCGGGCGGTGCACGGTCAGGCCGTGGTCGGTGCAGGCTTCCGCGGCGAGCGCTGCGGCGGAGCCCAAGTTGGACACGATCGCGATCGTGCGCCCGGCCGGCACCGGCTGGCTGGCGAGCAGCGCGGTGGTCTCCACCAGGTCGCCGAAGCCGCGCATACCGATGATGCCGGCCTGCTCGAACAGGGCTTCCCGGCGGGCTTCCGGCGGCCCGCCGTCCACGGCCAGGACGGGCATGCTGGCGCCGACCCGGCGGGCCGTCCGGGCGAACTTGCGCGGGTTGCCGAACGACTCGATGTACAGCACGGCAAGCTTGGTGATGCCGTCGTGTTCCCACCACATCAGCATGTCGTTGCTCGAGACGTCGAGCTTGTTGCCCACCGACGCGAACGAGGAGATCCCGATGCCGAGCCGGGACAGCTGATCGAGCAGGGCAACGCCGAGGCCGCCGGACTGCATGACCAGCCCGACGGAGCCGGGCTGCGGTTGCTGGGCGGCGAAGGTGGCGTCCAGCCCGATGCCGGGCACGGCCACGCCGAAGCAGTTCGGGCCGATTAGTCGCATGCCGTGCCGCCGACACGCGGCGAGCAGGTCGGCGCAGGCGCCGGCGTCCAGCCCGGACGTGATCACCACCAGAGACCGTACACCGCGCTGGCCGCACTGTTCGGCCACGTCCAGGACCGTCCCGGCCGGGACCGCGATCACGGCCAGGTCGGCGGGCTCGGGCAGGTCGAGCACCGAGGACAGGCAGTGCTCACCGTTGATCTGCCGGGCGCGGGGGTTGACCACGTAGAGGCGGCCGGCGTACCCGCCGGTGCGGATGTTGTCCAGGATCGCCCGGCCCACCGTGCCCCGCTGCCGGCTGGCGCCGATCACCACGACCGATTCGGGCGCCAGTATGTGCCGCAGGCTGGCCGTGTCGGCGTGGCGTTCCCGCTCGGCCACCGCGTCCAGGTAGCTGTCCAGGGCGGTGCCGCCGACCTCACTGGGCAGAGGAATGGTCATCTCCATGACGCCGTCCTCGCAGTGACACTGGACCGGCAGGCCGGCGTCGGCGAACACTCTGAGCATCGGGGTGTTGTCGGCCAGGGTCTGCGCGGTGAACGTGGTGATCTGGTGAAGTCGGGCGAACGAGACCAGGTGCTCGAGCAGCAGGGTGGCGATGCCGCGGTGGTGCATGCGGTCCGCCACCGCGAACGCGACCTCGGCCGCATTCCGGGGGCCGTCCGGCCCAGCGGGCACCTGGTAGCTGCCGCAGCCGACCACCTCGCCCGCCGACAGCGCCAGCAGCGCTACCCGGCCGGCCTGGGGATCGCGGCAGATCCGCCGCGCCTCGGTCTCGGCCGCCTGCCGGTTGAGGTTGAAGAACCGCATGTAGGTGTTGTCCGTGGACATCGCCTCGTGCATGGCCCTGACCGCGTCGAAGTCGGCCGGGCCGGCCGGGCGGATCTCGACCGTG
>PMOU01000038.1 GCA_003161205.1 Actinomycetota bacterium
GTCCGCATGGCCAGGGCGTCCCGCAGCGCGTAGGAGTAGTGGGTGAACGCGGCGGGATTGAGCACCACCGGCAGCCGGGCGTCGGCGGCCTCGTGCACCCAGCCGATCATCTCGCCCTCGTCGTCGGTCTGCCGGACCTCGACACTGAGGCCCAGCTTGCGTCCGGTGGCGCGGCACAGGTCGGCCAGGTCCTCGAACGTGGTCGAGCCGTAGATCTCCGGTTCCCTGATGCCGAGCCGGCCCAGGTTCGGGCCGTTAAGCACGAGCACCTGCTTGATCACTTGAGCACCTCCTGGTATGCCTGCTGCAGGAGTTCCTCGGACGGGTTGTCCAGAATCGAGGGACGCGCCAGGCCGTCGAGCACGACCAGCCGCAGCCGCGCGCCGCGCGCCTTCTTGTCCACGCCCATGGCCTCCCGCAGCGACGGCCACGCGCCGGCCGGGTACGCGGTCGGCAAGCCCACGCTGGCCAGCACGGGCCGGTGCAGCGCGCACGTCTGCTCGTCGAGCCGCCCGGCCAGCCGGGCCAGCTCGGCGACGTACACCATGCCGATGGCGACCGCGTCCCCGTGCCGGAACCGGTACCCCTCCACCCGCTCGATGGCGTGGCCGAGCGTGTGCCCGTAGTTCAGGATCTCCCGCTGGCCTTGTTCGGTGAGGTCGTTGGACACCACCTCGGCTTTGACCCGGATCGCGCGCTCGATCAGCTCGCGCGAATGGGTGCCGTGCGGCACGGTGGCCCCCTGCGGGTCTTCGGCGACCCGGTCCAGGATGACCGGGTCGGCGATGAACCCGGCCTTGATGACCTCGGCGAGGCCGCTCACGTAATCGGCCCGCGGCAGCGTCTCCAGCGTGACCAGATCGGCGAGCACGCCAGCGGGCGAATGGAACGCGCCGACCAGGTTCTTGCCCTCGGGAATGTCGATCGCGGTCTTCCCGCCGACCGCGGCGTCCGCCATGGCCAGCAGCGTGGTCGGGACAAGGACGACGCGGACACCGCGGAGCCAGCTGGCGGCCACGAACCCGGCCAGGTCGGTCGTCGCTCCCCCGCCGATCCCGACGATGCAGTCTGACCGGGTCACACCGTGCCTGGCGAGCTGGGACCACAGCCGGGCGGCGACGCCGACGGTCTTGGCCGCCTCGCCGTCAGGCACCGGCTCGGCCCGGACGCGGAAGCCGGCCTCCGTCAGCGCCCGGCAGGCGGGCCTGGCGATCTCGCCGAGTCCTTCGGCGTGGATCACCACCACGGTCCTGGCGTCCTTCGGCACGAGGCCGGGCAGCTCGCTGAGCACGCCGACGCCGACGACCACCTGGTAGGGCGGCCCGCCGTCCGACGGGCTGACGTCGATCCTGGTGGCGGTCACCGCGGTTCCTCTCCGGTTTTCGGGTGGCCTTCGAAGCCTGCCGGCCCGGCGGTGATCATGGCCCTGATCTGGGCGGCGATTTCCTCCGCGAGCTCACCGGGGTCCAGGTCGTCGGTGGCCACCGTGACGGCCGCGAGCCGCTGGTAGCGGGGAACGCGCTCGTCCAGCATGGCGCGCAGCCGNNCTGCCGAGCGCGAGCACCGCGCCGGTCTCGCGCAGCGCACTGTGCGCACCCAGCGCCTCGGCCACCGCCGCCCGCTCGAGCTCGCGGAAGGCCTCTTCGCCATCCTCGACGAAAATATCGCCGACCGGCTTGCCCACGGCGGCGGCGGCATCGGAGTCGGTGTCACGGAACGTCACCCCGAGCAGATCCGCGAGAAGCGGGCCCACGGCGGACTTACCCGCGCCCGGCGGCCCGATCAGGACCACCAGGGGCCCGCGGGTGCCCTGGGTTTCCACCCTGGTCAAGTGATCACCAGGGCCTTGAGGTAGCTCTCGGCGTTACGGCGCATCTCCTCGACCGAGTCGCCGCCGAACTTCTCGACCGCGGCCTCGGCCAGCACCAGGGCCACCATGGCCTCGGCCACCACGCCGGCCGCCGGAACCGCGGTCGCGTCGCTGCGCTGGTTGATCGCCTTGGCCGGCTCGCCGGTNNGGCACCGTCGAGATCGGCTTCATAGCGGCGCGCAGCCGGATGACCTCGCCCGTGCTCATCCCGCCCTCGATGCCGCCCGCGCGGTTGGTACGGCGCGCGACCCCGGCCGCGGTGGCCTCGATCTCGTCGTGGGCGACCGACCCGCGGCGGCCTGCCGTGGTGAAGCCGTCCCCGACCTCGACCCCCTTGATGGCCTGGATGGACATCAGCGCGCCGGCCAGCCTGCCGTCAAGCCGCCGGTCCCAGTGGGTGAAGCTGCCGAGCCCCGGCGGCAGCCCGAAGGCCAGCACTTCCACCACGCCGCCCAGGGTGTCGCCGTCCTTGCGCACCGCGTCGATCTCGGCCACCATCGCCGCGCTGGTGGCCGCGTCGAAGCACCGCACCGGATCGGCGTCGACCGCGGCGGCGTCGCCCGGCCCGGGCATCGCCTCGTCCGGCGCCCAGACCGGCCCGATCGCCACCACATGAGAGAGGACCTCGATGCCGAGCACCTGGCCGAGCACCCGCCGCGCCACCTCGCCGAGCGCCACCCGCGCGGCCGTCTCCCGGGCGCTGGCCCGCTCCAGCACGGGACGCGCGTCATCGAAGCCGTATTTCTGCATGCCCGCCAGGTCCGCGTGCCCCGGACGCGGCCGGGTCAGCGGCGCGTTCCTGGCCAGGCCCTCGAGCTCACCGGGCGGCACCGGATCGGGGGACATGACCGTCTCCCACTTCGGCCATTCGGTGTTGGCGATCCTGATCGCCAGCGGGCCGCCGAGCGTGCGGCCGTGCCGGACGCCCGCGGTGAGCTCCACTTCGTCCCGCTCGAACGTCATCCGCGCGCCGCGGCCGTAGCCGGCTCGCCTTCTGGCCAGCGCGGCGGCGATGTCCTCGGTGCTCACGAGTACGCCCGCGGGCACGCCCTCGCACACCGCGACGAGCGCACGCCCGTGCGATTCACCTGCGGTCAGCCAGCGAAACATGGTCAGATCCTATGGTGTGACGGGCAGTGATTCCTGCCGGAGCGACCGGTTGCCCAGGGTCACCCCCGGGCGGCGGCGACGCTGAACTCGATGCCGCGGCGCAGCCGCGGGGCCAGGCGGGCCGCGATGGCGCTCGCGGCCCGGTCCACCACTAGTTCCCAGTCACGGACGGCAACGGACAGGCTGATCGCGAGATCGGTCCCGTCCGCACGGCCGGCGGCCAGCTGAAAGCCGGCGATCGCAGGTTCCGCCGCGACCGCCGCCTCGACCTCTGCGCGGACGTCGGGATCCTCCTGCGGTGGCGGCACCGGCTGGCCGGCCGCGAGCGCCGCGAGCCGCGCGCCTTCGACCGCGAGCGGCACGGGTCCGGCCACGTCGATGACGACCGCGCATCCGTCCGCGACGGCGCCGCGCCACACCCGGTCCGCTTCGGCCGGCACCGGTCGCGCGTTCGGCCGCCACCGGGTCAGCGCGTCAAGGCTGGTGAAGGCGAGCACCGCTGACCTGCCGTCCCGGCCGATCAGCGTGGGCAGCACCATCTCGCTGTTCTTGTCTCCCTGGCCAGGCGACGAACCGTCCGCGAGGACCGCGACCACCGGGACGAGCAACCGCGCGGCCGACAGCACGGTGAGGGCCGCCTGCTCACTCCCCTGGGCCGCCGCGTACGCGGCGAGGGCCTGCGCCACACGGGGATCGGCCGCGCCGTCGTCATTGCGGAACTGCTGCCCGCCAGGGTTCAGGTGCCCGGACACGTGATGAACCCTACGCCATGCGTTATCCGGCCGGGCACCACCCAGCGAGAGCCGTGAACCAAAGGTGCCTATGTGACTACTTAAAGTAATGCATTTGCTGAATGCTCAGCTTTGCCGCTAACGGCAATGAGTAACTAGGCACAATCAGTTGAGCAGAGAAAACGGCGAGCGGAAAGGAGCACGGGTGACCCAGCCCGAGCGACTGCCCGCGATCGCACCGGGCACGCCGATGTGGAAGGCCATCCCGCCGCGCCTGGTCGGCCCCTACCTGACCGGCCAGCGCTCGGTCCTGGCCGGCTACGTATACCGCGCCGCGGACGTCCGGTTCCACAACCCCGCCGAGGCCTACCTCGCGTTGAGCCTGGGCTGGGATGGCTCGGAGTTCACGCCGACCATGACCGAGCTCCACCTGGTCTGCTGGCTCGCCCGGCCGATCGACGGCTATACCGAAGCCGCGGGCCATGGCGTCCCGGAGTTCTACCTGGAGCCCATCGCGATCCCGGTCGGAGCCGGGATGTGCCGGCTCGGCGCCGAGGGAGACCAGCTCGTGGCCCGCTATGACGGCCTGGCCTGGCAGCGGACGGGACCGTAGGCGATGCGATACCGGCTGATGGCCACCTACCTCGGTGTGCCCTACCACGCTGGCCTGGGTCCCGACGGCACCGACGTGACGCTGTTCTCGCCGGGACCGCCGCCGGAGGACCTCGGCTTCGCGGCCGCAGCCGGGCACTGGCGCAAGCAGGTCAGCATCGCTGATCTGTCGGCGCTCTGGCAGTCCCGGCTGGTCGGTGAGTACCGGGGCGAGCCCTGCCTGGTGCTCGACGACCTCGGCGACCGGCTGCACCTGGTCTACCTGGGCCGGGACGCGGTACGGGCCGGGCAGCTCGGCTACTGGGAAATCGACCGCGAGGTCTTCGAGGTCGTGGTGGCGCGCGAAGAGGTCGACGGCCTGGCCGAGGAACGGGTGGAGTTCGGCCTGGCCTCAGCCACGTTCCCACCGTCAAGCCCAGCCCCGCCGGCCGGCTTGGACTCACTGCCGGGCGTATTCAGGCCGGCCCCCGCCTTCCCGCCCGGCCCGCCGCCGGGCCCCGAACCCGACACACTGATCCATGGACGCCTGGACGCCCAGGGACATCTCGTCACCCGGGCCGCGCCCGAGTCCGCTGGACCAGGTCCCCGGCGAGAGCCCGCCGGGACGGACCCCGCGGGACCCGGCGGGTACCCCGCGGATCACGAGCCTCGAACCACGGACCGGGCGGCCGCCTGGCACGGCTCGCCCGCGCCCGAACCCTGGGTCCGGGCCTGGCCCGCGCCCGAACCGCGTCCGGATCCCCGGCCCGAGGCCCCGTTTGAATCCCGGCCCGAGGCTCAGCCTGATCCCCGGCCCGAGCTCCAGCCTGAATCCCGGCCCGGCCATGGTCCGCCGCCGGGACGGCGCGCCGCGCGCCGGGACCGGATCTCCTCTCAGCCGGTTTTTGCCGAGCTACTCAGCCAGGCCGGTATTCCGCCGACCGCATACGCGGTCGATGAGGAGGTTCCGGGTGCCATGTGCCTTGTCAAGGCAGATAGCGGCTTCGAGGTGTTCAGCTGCACCGCGGACGCCCGGCTCGAGGTGCATTTCTTCCAAGACGAAGAAGCGGCCTACTTCTACCTGTTCGGCGTCTTGGCGGCCGAAGCCATCCACAACCAGAAGCTGGCTCCTACCAGGCCAAACGACCACGTCAACGGCATCCGCGGGCCAGCGTCTGACGCAGCCGCCGCCGCCGCCGGGGAAAACGTTTCGAAGTACTTACGGAGCGGATATTCACCCAAATCGCCATCTCGTCCCGCTATGGTGAATGAGCCGACGGGGCTGACGGTCCCCCGCTCCCCAAGCAGCCCCGTCGGCCTCCTGAAACACGGATTTGCGAATGGGATTCGGTTATTAAAAACCTTTTCCCATTACTAACTAAAAGTCATCCATTTCACTGCAGACTCCAACGTGCCGGTACCTTGACCGCCTCGGCACGCACGTACTGTGGCGTACGTGACTGGTTCACCTGGCTCATCGCCTCAGGCGGGCACGCTGGCCCAGGCGGGCGCGCCGATCCCGGCTGACCCGCCTGCCGTGGCGGCCGCCGGGGTGGCCAGCCTGGCCGTCCGCGAGCTGGTGCGCGGCGCGCGGCGACCCGGCCGGGTCCTGGCGGCCCTGCCGCACGCCCTGTACCTGGAATTCCCCGATGTCGTGGCGGAGCCGCGGGTGATCGCCATTTCTCCGCCGGACGCCATCAAGCTGCCGAACGCGATCATCACCAGCCCCTGGGAGGCCCCTCCCGCCGCCGGTCCCGGGCCGTGCTGGGCCGGCGGGGACCGGGTGATGGCGTGCGGGCTGGACATCCGGATCGTCCGCTGGTGGGATCCGTCCCCGGTGTTCGGGCCGCTCTCCCGGGCCAGGCTCGATCATGGGCACGGCGTCCTGGCCAGGTTCTGCGCGGCGGCCGAGCAGGCGCCGGGCCTGTCGGGCCAGGACGGCCCGGCTCAGCTGGCGGCCTGCTGCGCGAACGGGGACCTGGCCGGCGCCGTCGAGGCGGCCGAACACCTGGTGGGTCTGGGCCCCGGCCTGATACCGAGCGGCGACAGCATGGTCAGCGGCGTCCTGCTCGCGCTCAGGCTGCTCGGCGGCGCCATCTCCGGCGGAACGCGGGCGGTGTGGCTGGCGAACTGGCTCAGCGCGTCGGCGACCTGCTACGCGGCGCAGCGGACCACGGCCCTGGGCACGTCGTTGCTGCACTGTGCGGCTAACGGCCAGGCCGCGGCCGAGGTATCCGCCGTGCTGCTCGGCATGTCGGGCCAGGAACCGCTGGAACGCCCGGCGGCCAAGCTGCTCGCGGCGGTTCAGGGGGCCGATCTGGCCTGGGGCCTGGTGGCCGGCTGCCGGGCAGCACTGCTGCTGTCCGTATCCTTAGGCCGTGATCGTTCCGCTGACTGGTCTGCAGTACCAGATTGACGCCGGCCCCTACCGCGCCACCGTGACCGAGCTGGGGGCGGGGCTGCGCGAGCTGTCCTACCACGGCCAGCCGGTACTCGCAGGCTACGACCCCGACGAGCTACCGCCCGCCGGCGCGGGCCAGCTGCTCGCGCCCTGGCCGAACCGGATCGACGGCGGGCGCTACGCCTTCGGCGGCACCGAGCATTTCCTGGCCCTCACCGAACCCGCCCGGGGGAACGCCATCCACGGCCTGACCCGCTGGACGTC
>PMOU01000505.1 GCA_003161205.1 Actinomycetota bacterium
GGCGGAGCCGGCATCGGCGCGGCAGGTCCCATCTGGCAGCCCCCGGTCAGCCCGCAGCGTACGGCGGACAACGACGATCAGATCCGCCCACGATAGTGACCGGCGTGCGGCCTGGCCCGGACGGGTAGCACCGTCAGGTCGATGGCTCGCCTGGGCATATTGCCAGCGGCAGGGACACCGCGTCGTGCCGGGCTGGAACCAGCGTGAACCGCCGCGCACTGGATGCACCCGAACAATCCGGTCTAATAGGGTCTCACCGGTGTACTCTGCTGTGCCAGACGGCCGTGGGAACGGGGAGCACGATGGGCTACAGCGGGATGGCAGCGCCGATGCCCGCACCCATCTGCCTGCCGGACGACTGGTGGGATCCGGCCTGGCAGTCGGTGCAATCACCGGATGCCAGCACGCCCGCGCCCGCCCGCTGGGACCCGGCCGAAACTCCCGCGCCCGCCGCGGGGGCCGCTGAACCCCAGCCGCACCCGTCGACGCCCCCGCCCTCATGGGCGCAGGTCCTCGCGACCACCCTCGGCCTGTGGACGTCGCGGCGCCTGCCCTGGCTCCACCGCGCCCCCCGGCGGCGGCTGGCGGCGCTGGCGCTCGGCGCCGGGCTGGTTGCGGTGGCCATCGGGACCACGGGCCTGGCTGCGGCCGCGCTCTCGCCCGCCCATGCCGCACAACTGCCGGCGAGACCGTCACCGATCCCGGCTCCGTCCGGCCGCACCGCGCTGCCGACGTCGCTGGTGACGACCGAGCAGGCCGCCCGGCCGGTCTGGCTGAGCATTCCGGTGCTCGGGATCCGGACGTCGCTGGTCGACCTCGGCCTGCTCAAAAACGGCACCCTGCAGGTACCGTCGACCACCGCGGTGGCGGGCTGGTACACCGGCAGCCCGCGGCCCGGCACAGTCGGCGCCGCCGTTATCGCGGGCCACGTGGACTCCCGCTCCGGGCCGGGCATTTTCTTCTGGCTGCGGACACTGCGGCCCGGTGACCGCGTGTACGTGGGACGCGCCGACGGGACGATGGCGGTCTTCACGATCACCGCCGTCCGGAAGTTCGCGAAGGACCAGTTTCCCACGGCCGCGGTGTACGGTCCCGTCCCGGACGCGGAGCTGCGCCTGATCACGTGCGGCGGCGTCTTCGACCGGTCGCTCGGCAGCTACCTCAGCAACGTCGTCGTCTTCGCCCGGCTCAGCGGCTGATAACAGTGCGGACCGTAGCGCGTGCGACGCAATCAGGCATTCCCGTTGATAACGGCCAGGACGTGTGTTCTGCTGTCCCAGGTGGCCGGACAGGCCTGCCCGTGGTGGAGGCGGGATAGGGATGCAGTTTACCGGTACGCCAAGGCAGCAGGCCGAGGAGAGGGCGAGGTCAGCCGTCCCGCGAGCCCAGCCCAGGGTTCCGTCCTGGGGCCCGGTCCTGGCGACGACCATCAGGTTGTGGGCGGCCCGGCGGCTGCCTGGCCTTCGCCGCTCGCGGCGGGCGCTGCTCATCGCGGTCTGCGTGCTCGCCGTCGGCGGGGCCGCGGTGGCCGTCATCGTCCGGTCCACGAGCACGTCCGTGCGGACCACTCGCGCCGCGCGGATTCCTGCGCACCAGGGCCAGCTGCCGCGCAGCGGATCCGCCGGATCCGCCCGATCCTCCGGAGCCGCCGGGACAGCCCGGTCGCAGGCCGCCGCCTGGATGGCCGGCCAGCTGGGCCGCGACGAGACCATCGCGTGCGAGCCGTCCATGTGCGCCGCGCTTGGCGCGGACGGGGTCGCATCGAGCCGCCTGCTGCCGGTGCGGCCGTCGGCGTCCGGCGCACCAGCCGCCGACGTGATCGTCGCGACTCCGCCGGCCTACGCAAAGCTCAGCCAGGATGCGCCGGGGTTGCTCGCCAGCTTCGGGTCCGGCGCCAGCCTGATCGAGGTCCGTGCCGTCTCCCCGGGCGGGGCCGGCGCCTACCAGGCGGCGCTCCGTTCCGACCTCGCCGCCCGCCGGTCCGCCGGCACGCAACTGCTGCACAGCCGGCGCATCGGGGTCAGCGCCCAGGCCGCCGGGCAACTTCAGGCGGGCGAGGTGGATTCCCGCCTGCTGGTGATGCTCGCGGTACTGGCGTCGCAGCACTCGTGGCGGGTGATCACCTTCGGCGGCGCTTCCCCGGGAGTACCGTCTACCGAGGCGCCGTACCGGCAGGTCATCATGGCCGGCACCGGTAGCCAGGGCGGGGCGGCCAGCCTGGCCGCGGCGCTCGCCCTGATGCGCGCGCAGCACGCCCCCTACCAGCCCGCTCAGGTCACCACCGTCCGGCTGGCCGGCGGCCAGGCGGCACTGCGCATCGACTTCGCCGCGCCGGGCCCGCTGGGGCTGCTGGCGGGCAGTGTTACCGGGTGAAAGGAATCAACGATGAGGCTGGGTAGGCGTCTCGTCCTGCTCGCTGCGGTGACCACGCTGCTCGGCGGTCTCGTCGCCGCTGCCGCAGCGGCATCACCTGCGGCCTTCGCCGCCACGACCGGAGCGCCGGCCGTCCGGGTCGGCGCCATGTCCGCGGCCGCGGCCCAGGGGGACGTGGGATGGGTGCGCTGTGCCAACCTGTCCCAGGGCACCGCGGAGGAGGTGTACCTCTATCCGTTCGGCAATCCGGAGAATCCGATCGTCCTGATGCACGAGGGCTACGGCGACGTCTCCAGCTACATGGCGGTCAGCGCCGGCCAGTACACGGTGGCGGTGCGCCCGGCCGGCGCCGCGGCCTCAAGTCCCGCGTCGATCACCAGCAGCTTCATGGTGAGCGCCGGGACGAACTACACCGTGGCCAGCATCGGATCCGCCACCGGACGGCGGCTGGAGGTCCTGCAGGACCAGACCGCCGCGCCGAGCGGCGAAGTGCTCGTCCGTGTCATCCAGGCGTCGGCAAAGCAGCCCCGGGTTACCGTCAGCGTCGGTTCGGACACCCTGGCGCGGCAGCTGGCCTTCGGCTCGGTCACGCCCTACCAGGCCGTCCGGCCGGGCACGCCCACCGTCGTCTTCAGCACGCCGGACGGGCACGCCGCCATGCCGGTCACCCTGGGGGCAGGCTCGGTGCACACGATCGTCATCCTCGACGGGACCTCCGCGCTGAAGATCGACAACCTGACCGACGCGGCCGCCAGCCGGGCCGCCAAGGGCGGCGCCGCCACCGGCCTGGGCGGGACCGCACCCGGCGCCCCGAGCCCCGGCCTGGCGCCGTGGCTGGCCACGCTGGCCGCCGGGTTCCTGCTGGCCGTCGCCGGAGGGTTCGGCCTGCGCCGGTCACGCCGCGCCGACGCCGTGGCGGGCGGGTAAGGCGCCGGGAGCGAAGAGCCCGAGCTGCGGCCGGCTTAGCCGGCGTCCCGTTCGGCTTCGGCTCGTTTATCTTCGCCGTGCCAGCGCACGCCCCAGTGGACCAGCGGCTGAAGCGCCGCCATCAGCTCGTGGCCCCGGGGCGTCAGCCGGTAGGTCACCTGGACCGGGGTGCTGGGCACCACGTCGCGGATGACTATCTCCGCGGCGC
Organism: Actinomycetota bacterium; assembly: GCA_003161205.1. The sequence goes on from PMOU01000505.1 coordinate 3,509, forward strand.
TGAGCTCCCGGAGTCGCTGGGCGAGCATCCGGTCCGACAGCCCCGGCACGGACGCGTGGATCTCGGAGAACCGGCGGGCGCCACGCGCCATGGCCAGCAGGATGGCCGAGCTCCACCGGCGGCCGATCAGCTCGACCGAAACATGGAAGAGGCGGCACTGCTCGTCGTCGACGTGTTTCCATTCCGCCCGCACTTACTTAAGGTAAGTCGCTTACGCATGATTTGCAAGGCGGCGATCGAGACCGGAGACTATAGGCATGCCCGACTATGGCCACCCGCTTCGCTTCGGCACGTTCATCCAGCCGTCGAACGCCCAGCCCGAGCTGACCGTCACCCTGGCCGAACGGAGCGAGCAGCTCGGCTACGACCTGGTGACGTTCCAGGATCACCCGTACCAGCCGTCCTACCTGGACACCTGGACCTTGATGACCTGGGTGGCGGCCCGCACCAGCCGGATCCACCTAGCCAGCAACGTGCTGAACCTGCCGCTGCGGCCGCCCGCGGTCACCGCGCGCGCCGCGGCCAGCCTGGACCTGCTGTCGGCCGGCCGCTTCGACCTGGGCCTCGGGGCGGGCGGTTTCTGGGACGCGATCGAAGCCATGGGCGGCCGGCGGCTGTCGCCCGGGCAGGCCGTCGACGCGCTGGACGAGGCGATCGACGTGATCCGCGGCATCTGGGCCGAGGGCGATCCGGCCCCGCTGCGCGTGGGCGGCGAGTACTACCGGGTGCACGGGGCCAAGCGCGGGCCGGCGCCCGCGCACGACATCCCGATCTGGGTCGGCGCGTACAAGCCCCGGATGCTGCGGCTGACCGGGCGCAAGGCCGACGGCTGGCTGCCGTCGCTGCCCTACCTGGCGCCCGGCGACCTGCAAGCCGGAAACCAGATCATCGACGAGGCCGCGCGGGCGGCGGGCCGCGACCCGGCGGAGATCCAGCGGCTGCTGAACATCTCGGGCCGCTTCTCGGCCGCCGGCCGCGGCATGCTCGACGGGCCGCCGGAGCAGTGGGTGGACGACCTGCTGCCGCTGGTCCTGGCCGACGGCATCAGCACGCTGATCGTGATGGCCGACGACCCGCAGACCATGCAGGTGTTCGCCGAGCAGGTGATGCCGCCGCTGCGCGAGGCGGTCAGCCGCGGGCGAGCGGCCCGCGGCGCGGACGCACCGGTTCGCAGCGCCGCCGCGCTGGCCCGGCGCCGGGACGGCATCGACTATGACGGCCTGCCCGCCTCGCTCGCCGCGGCCGCGGTGGAGCCGGGCGACTTCGGCTACGCCCGGGTCCGGTCCACCTA
>PMOU01000527.1 GCA_003161205.1 Actinomycetota bacterium
CGCCACCACTCCGGATATTTTCCTTAAGTGGCCGGAAAGAACAAAATAGTCGCTATTCCGCAGCAGGTAACGCCTGCTTCGCCCTCCGCAGACTCCGCGCTGATAAAAGCCCCGGACCCAGACCCACCACGATGGAACATCGCTGTCGTGGCAGCAACACCAATGGTCCATCGTCATCCCTCCAAGGGGGAGAAGGCCAGTGCTGGTGTGCCAGGCGGGGCGGCTGGGGTTCACGAGAGGGGCCGGCCTGCGAGCAAGGCCGACGCCACCGGGCGCGGGACGTCCTAGACGCCGCTGGTGGAGCGAGGGTAGGCGATCTCGGGATCGGTGACCACGTTGACAAGGTACGGGGCGTTCGCGGCGAAGGCCTGCCGCAGCGCCGGGGCGATGCCGCCCGGCGTGGTGACGAGCTCGCCCGCGCCGCCCAGCGCCCGGACCACCTCGTCGTAGCGGCAGCCCGGCTGCAGGTCGGCGGCGACGTCGTAGCCGTACAAGGCGCGCATGGGGTGCTTCTCCAGGCCCCAGGCGCCGTTGTTCCCGCAGACCATGACGACCGGCAGCCGATGCCGGACCAGCGTGTCGGCATCCATCAGCGAGAAACCCGCCGCCCCGTCGCCGAGCAGCAGGACGACCTGCGCCGACGGGCGCGCGATCCGGGCCGCGATGGCATAGCCGAGGCCGGTGCCCAGGCAGCCGTACGGCCCGGGATCAAGCCACCCGCCCGGACGTGCGGGCTCGATGTACTTACCGGCGAACGAGACGAAGTCGCCGCCGTCACCGATGACGACCGCGTCATCGTCGAGGACCTTGAGCAGCTCGCCGTAGATACGAGCCGGGTGTACCGGTGCGGCGTCGCTGGTCAGCAGCGGAGCATCGGCCGCGCGGGCGGCCCTGACGGCCGCAGTGAGCTGCGGGACCCACTCCGGGTCCGCCCCGCTCCCGGCGGCCGGATGACCGGCGGCCTGCGCCGCCAGGTGAGTGAAGAAGGCGGTCAGGTCGCCGGCGGCCGAAGCCGCGAGCTGGACATGCGTGGCGATCCCGCCCGGCGTATCCGCCACGTGCACGACCTGGGCAGGCGCGTCCTGCGGGCCGAACGATCCGTACCCGAGCCGGAAGTCCAGTGGTGTTCCCACCACGATGACCAGGTCAGCCGTGCGCAGCGCCACCGACCTGGCCCGGGTGACCAGCAGGTCGTGCCCGGCGGGCAGCACCCCGCGGGCCTGCCCGTTAGCGATCACCGGCAGGTGCAGCTCCTGCGCCGCTCGCCGCGCCGCGTCCTCCGCGCCCCCGAGCCAGACGTCGGACCCCAGGATGAGCACCGGCCGCCGCGCCGTCCGCAGCAACGCCGCGATCTGGCTGACATCCCCCTCGTCCGGAGCCAGGTCCGGAGCCAGGCCGGCGGAGGCCAGGTCCGGAGCGATATCGGCTTCTGCCTCCCCGTAGATCGCCTCCAGCGACATGTCGAGGAACACCGGTCCGCGATGCGGGCTCAGCGCCAGCCGGAAGGCCTCGTCCACCGACGCCGCGACCTTCGCGGTCTCGTGCTCGGTCCACGCACGCTTGGTGACCGGCGCCAGCAGCGGCGGATGGTCGACCTCCTGCAGGCTGCCCGCGCCCCAGCGGTAGTCGGGCGCGCGGCCCGCGAGCAGCACCACCGGCGCACCGTTGAACCACGCGGTGGTCACCGCGCTGACCGAGTTGGTGACGCCCGGACCCGCGGTCACCGCGGCCAGTCCCGGTTTCCTGGTCAGCCGCGCGGTCGCCTCGGCCGCGAAGACCGCCGTCTGCTCGTGCCGTACGTCCACCAGCCGCAGCGGCGGGTCGGCCTTGACCGCCGCGTCGTAGAGCGGGAACACGTGCCCGCCGGACAGCGTGAACAGAGCCGACACGCCATAGCGGCGTGCCGCCGCCAGCGCTAGCGCCCCGCCGTGACCAGATACCCGCACCACAGCAGTGACGTTACCAGTCGCTCCGCCAGCGTCACCGGCGCAGCCGGGTGATGAACTTGTACCGGTCGCCTCGGTACCACGATTGCGCCCACTCGACCGGCTCGCCGGTGACGTCGAACGCGTGCCTGGACAGGAGCAGCAACGGCAGGCCGGCGTCCACCCCGAGCAGTTGCGCGTCGTGCGGATCGGCGAGCACCGTCTCGATCGTCTCCTCCGCCTCGGCCAGCTGGATCCCGTACGCCGCGCGCAGGGTCTCGTACAATGACTGGTCGCCTTCGAGCTGCTTGCGCAGGCCCGGGAAGCGCCGGGCGGGCAGGTGCGAGGTGTCGATCGACATCGGCTCGCCGTCGGCGAGCCGCAGCCGGTGGATGCGCAGCGCGCGTCCGCCCGTGCGGATGCCGAGCAGCGTCGCGAGCGGCTCGTCCGTGGTCACGTACCCGATGTCGAGGATCTTGGTATGCGGATGCAGGCCGTGCGCGCGCATGCCTTCGGTGTAGCTGGCCAGCTCGAGCGGCTGCGCCACCTTCGGCTTGGCCACGAAGGTGCCCTTGCCCTGCATGCGCAGCAGGCGGCCCTCGACGACGAGCTCGGCGAGCGCCTGCCGCACCGTGGTCCGCGAGGTCCCGTACGAGTGGGCCAGTTCGCGCTCCGGCGGAACTGGGCTGCCGGCGTCCAGGGTGGCGGTGAGCTTGAGCAGTTCTCGCTTTACCTGGTAATACTTGGGCAGCCTCGGCGCGACGGGCGCGGCGGGCCCGCCCGAGGTGCCGTCAGCCGGCAGCAGTGAAGCGGTCATCCGGAATCATTGCCTTAATAAAGGGTAAACGTCAACTCCATCATGATCGCTCACCGCGGCCCGCGTCCGCTCGGGCACCGCGAAGTCGCCCGCACCCCGGCCGGTCACACCCGGCCATGGGAGAATGGTCCCAGTCCCGGATGCGAGGATGGTGCTGTGCCCACGCTGAACGATCTGGCTAGAAGCCATACCAGCCTTGGCGACACCGATATCGAGTGGCTGCACTCGCTGGTGTCGGACTGGCAGCTGCTGGCCGACCTGTCGTTCGCCGACCTGATCTTGTGGGCGCCAGCCAGTGACGGAACCGGCTGGCTGGCCATCGCCCAGATGCGCCCGACGACCGGGCCGACGTCCCTGCAGGATGACGTGGTGGGAACGTTCGCCGGACCCGAGGACCAGCGACTGCTCGACGTGGCCAGAGACGAGCGGCGCATCTGGCGGGAGAGTGATCCGGATTGGACGAACGGCGTGCCGGTGCGCGCCGAGGGCATTCCGGTAACCCGGGCGGGCCGGGTGATCGCGGTCATCGAACGGTGCACCAACCTGAACTCGGCCCGCACCCCGAGCCGCCTTGAGCTCACCTACGTCCAGGGCGCCGATGATCTGGCCAGGATGGTGGCGGAAGGGACGTTCCCTTTTCCCGGCGCTGACGCGATGCTGGTCAGGTCGCCGCGGGTGGGCGACGGGCTGCTCCGGCTCGGCAAAGCGGGACGTGTTACCTATGCGAGCCCGAACGCGCAGTCGGCGTACCGCCGCCTCGGCCTGGCCGCCGACCTGATCGGCTCAGAACTCGGCGTGATCACGGCCGGGCTGTCCGCCTCCGATGAGCCGCTGGATGAGTCGCTGGTGGTGGTGGCGGCCGGCCGCGCGCCGAGCGTGGCCGAAGTCGACGGCAACGGCTCGGTGGTCCAGCTCCGGTCGATCCCGCTGACGGTCGGCGGCAACAGGACCGGTGCCCTGATCCTGGTGCGGGACGTCACTGAGTTGCGCCGCCGTGAGCGGGAGCTGATGACCAAGGACGCCACGATCAGGGAGATCCATCACCGGGTGAAGAACAACCTGCAGACGGTGGCCGCGCTGCTGCGACTGCAGGCCCGCAGGCTGCACGCGCCCGAGGCGCGCGCCGCGCTCGACGAGGCGGTCCGCCGGGTCGGGTCGATCGCGGTGGTGCACGAGACGCTGTCCCATGCGCCCGAGGAGATCGTCGAGTTCGACGACATCGCGGACCGGGTGGCGATGATGGCGGCCGAGGTGTCCGCCACCGAGGTCCGGGTGATCCCGAAGCTCACGGGTTCGTTCGGCTCGCTGTCGGCCTCGATGGCGACCCCGCTGGCCATGGTCTTGACTGAGCTGCTGCAGAACGCGCTGCAGCATGGTTTCCCGTACCCGGTTAAGGACGAGGGGTTCCTGGAAGTAGCCGCGGTACGCGAGCAGGAACGGCTGATCGTGACCGTGGCCGACAGCGGGGTCGGCCTGCCCGCGGACTTCGACCTGGACTCGACCACGAGCCTGGGCCTGCAGATTGTCCGTACGCTGGTCGTGAGCGAGCTTGGCGGACGGCTGCGCATTACGCCACGGCCCGGCGGCGGCACCGAAGCTGTGGTGGACCTCCCGGTCGGTTATGACTCAGACCGGCGAGATGTCGACCGGTAACACGTGGGCGCGGGCGCGGAGCCTGATCGTGCGGCGCTTGAGCGAACGCCGCTCATCCTCGCTCAGCCCGCCCCAGACTCCGGCGTCCTGCCCGGAGTCGATCGCCCAGCGCAGGCACTCTTCCATCACCGAGCAGCGGCGGCACACCTGTTTGGCCTCGTCGATCTGGAGTAGCGCAGGACCGCTGTTCCCAATGGGGAAGAACAGCTCTGGGTCCACCTCACGGCAGGCGGCTTCGTGACGCCAGTCCATGATGTCCACTCCGTTCTCGGTGATCGGCTGCAAGCGATTGCAGCCGATATGCGCATATATCGTCAGCTTGTGAAGCATTTCACGAGCTTTGCGATACTTGTTCAACTGTTCCCAGTTGCCCGGGCCGTGGCGATGCCGGGGCAACCCGAACCTGCCGCTGAGCGGCCTGAACCTGTTCCAGAGGCTAACGCTTGAGTCATCTGAGCTGATGACGCGCGCGTGGCGCCCCCGCGCCAGGCATCACGACAAGCCTCTCAACGTCGGTTGCCTTACGCAAGAGGCCACGGCTAACCGCCAGTCGAATTTAATGTCAGATGGGTCACATTTTGCTCGCGCCGCTTCCCTAGAGCACTCACGGCCTTCAGATAGCTTTCAGGAAGACCTTCTCGCGTCCAGGAAACGTTAAGCATCAGGCCGCGACACGAAGCGCATGCGGCACGAACTGAAATTTAATGGTCTCGATTTCCCCGAGGTATTCGCCGTCGACCTGAAACGCGATCGGGCGGGCGGAACGGACCGTGAGCGAGTCCNNGCGCATCGCCAGCACGTCAAGGCCAGAGTTGAAATCCGGCTGCGGAACGGGAAGCACGGGGCGGCTGCGGAAATAGGTCCAGGGCGAACGGTTCGTGATGATAGTCAGGAACAGGTCAGTGGCCGGCGGCTGTCCGTCACGTTCCAGCGTCAGGGCCGGCCTGCGCCGGTCCAGCCCGCGATAATAATGCCGCACCATTGTCCGCAGGAAAAGCGATGGGCTCTCGCGGCGGCCGCTTTCGCGCAGCAGGTCCACCTCGCGCACGACCTCGGCGTCCATGCCGAGGCCGGCCGTGAAGGTGAAGTACCGGTCCCCGGCCAGCCCGAGACCTATGGTGCGGTACGACTGCGCCGCGATGACCTCCCTGACCCTGCGTATCGCCGCGGCGGCGTCGGCGGGGAGCCCCATCGCCTGCGCGAACACGTTGCCGCCCCCGCCGGGTATGACCGCGATCAGCGGCGGCTCGGACCCGGCCGCCCCATCGGCCCCGCCGGGCCCGCTGCTGTGCTGGCTCATGACGCCGTTGACGACCTCGTTGATGGAACCGTCGCCGCCGAGCACGATCACGAGCTCGCCGGAAGCCGCCGCGGCCAGCTCACGCGCGTGGCCGCGGTATTCGGTCCGTTCGACCCGGACGTCGACCAACCCGGCGAGCGAGCGGACCACCAGGTCACAGACGGTTCCGCTCATGGAGGTCGCATGCGGATTGACGATCAGGATGCCGCGCACTCGCCTAGGCTAGCCGCCACCTAAGCTGGGAACCTGTGCGGCCCCGGATCTGGGATGGATTGGTGTGAGGATATGGCGACGGGAGCAACTGGTGCTCGTCCGGTAGCGTTGCGGCTCGCCGCGGCCGCGCAGGCCGGCGAGGCCGTGGGTTTGGCCATAGCGGGGGTGTTCGCCGCCATGGCCACCGCGACCGGGAAGTCATACCAGCTGGGCAGCGGGATCGCGCTGACCGCGATCACCTTCGGCACCGCCGCCGGACTCATCGCCTTCGTGGTGGGCCTGGACCGGGCCAGGCCCTGGAGCCGGACCCCGGTGGTCATGGTCCAGCTGTTCGTGATCATCGCGGGCTTCACCCTGCTGGACGGTCACCGGGCCGAGTGGGGCGTGCCCGCTTTGCTCCTCGCGGCCGCCTGCCTGGCCGGGCTGTTCACCCCGGCCAGCCTGCGTGCCCTCAACCGGCCGAAGCCGCCCCAAGCCGCCGCCGACGAGCGCACCGCCGACGAGCCCGCCAAACAACAACCCGCCAAACGCCAGCCGACCAAAACCCAGNNAGTCGGCCGCCAGGAAGCAGCCGGCTAAGTAGTCCCGCCTCAGTCCTCGGCGGTGAGCCCTTCCCTGAGCTGAGCCAGCGTGCGGGCCAGCAGCCGGGAGACGTGCATCTGCGAGATGCCGAGCTCGGTGGCGATCTGGGACTGGGTCATGTTGCCGAAGAACCGCAGCAGCAGGATCTTCTTCTCCCGCGGCGGCAGCAGCTCAAGCAGGGGCTTCAGCGACTCCCGGTATTCGACGCCTTCGAGCGCCTCGTCGACCATGCCGAGCGAGTCCGACACCGCGGGCGCGTCCTCGTCGCCCGAGTCGGGGGCGTCGAGGGAGACGGTGGAGTAGGCGTTGGCCGACTCCAGNNTCTTCCTCGCTCATCTGCAGGTGCGCGGCGAGTTCGCTCACGGTCGGCGCGCGTCCCTGGCGCTGGGCCAGGTCCCCGATGGCCTTGGTCAGGGAGAGCTTCAGCTCCTGGAGGCGGCGCGGTACCCGTACCGCCCAGCCCTTGTCCCTGAAGTGCCGTTTGATCTCGCCCACGATGGTCGGCGTGGCGTAGGTGGAGAACTCCACGCCGCGCTCAAGGTCGAACCGGTCGATGGACTTGATCAGGCCGATGGTGGCGACCTGGGTGAGGTCATCGAGCCACTCGCCGCGGTTCCTGAACCTCCTGGCCAGGTACTCGACCAGGGGAAGGTGCAGCTCGACGAGGTAGCCCCTGATCCGCGCCCGCTCCGGATCGTCCGGCGGCAGCACCGCGAGCCGTTCGAACAGCTCCCGGGCCCGGGCCCGGTCAGGTGAGCCGCGCTCGATCCGCACGGTTTCCGTGATGGCCTGGGCGACCTCGAACTCTTCGGTCACCTGGACCTCGAACTCGCTGCTCACCCGGACCTCGACCCGGACTTCGCGCCTGAAGTCGGTGTTTCCCTGCGCTTGCGCAGCACGATGGAAACCTCGTCGTTGGCCCCAAGCCGGGAGTCGACCGTCCCGGCCAGCGCGGAGAGCACCGTCCAGGAGAAGGTGTCCCTGGCGGGCATCCGGGGCTGTGCGGCGGTTACGGACACGGTGATGGTCATCTCCTCCGCCGCGAGGTCGAAGTCGCATGCCAGGTTGGTGCCGGGTATTGCCTGGCCGAGCAGCATCGCGCACGCCTCATCGACGGCGATGCGCAGGTCCTCGATCTCGTCGAGGGTGAAGTCGAGCCTCGCCGCCAGGCCTGCGGTCGCGGTCCGCAGCACGGAAAGGTAAGCGCCCTCGGCGGGCATGCAGACCTTGACGTGGTCTTGCGTGGTCTCGCGATCCGGATCCCGCTGGCCCGGTACAGACCCGTATTCCGTCGGCGCGGCGGTGTCTTCGGTCACGTCTCTCCTCCGGGGCAGGTTACTTGGTCGCCGCCCACTGTATGCAACCTACCGTCCACAGGGCATGACGAGAAACGCGCCGCGCCGCCCGCGCGCCGTCGCGTCGGCAAAACCGCAGCTCAGCTGCCCATCGGGAGGCCAGACAAGGTGCCACAGAACATCGCAGAAGCGTCCGGGCCGGCCGCAAAGCCGTAACCCGGCAGTTATCCGCCGGGAAAGCCCGAAACCCGGGTCTCGCGAGGTGGTAACCCCGCAGAAACCCGGGTTTCATCAGGCTGCGCAGGCCGGGCGGCCCGTGCGTCCAACCAGACTCAGGCCTGCTTGGTCTCCCAGAAAATCTTGTTGATCTCGTCGATCTTGGCCAGCAGCTCGTCCGCCTTGGCGACGTCGGTGCTGCCCTTGGTGCCGGCCGCGCCGGCCAGCTTGGTGGCCTC
>PMOU01000608.1:0-2477 GCA_003161205.1 Actinomycetota bacterium
GCCGCCCCCGATCGAAGGGCTGCGCCGATGAAGCTGCCTCCTTTTGAGTATGAGGCGCCGACGACCGTCGAGGAAGCTATCGATCTGCTGGCTGAGTACCTGGACGAGGCGAGCGTGCTCGCCGGCGGCCAGAGCCTGATACCGCTGCTGGCGCTGCGGCTGGCCCGCCCGGAAGTACTCATCGACATCAACGGCATAGCTGAGCTTTCCGGGGTGTCGGCGACAGACGGCGAGGTGGCGATCGGCGCCATGACGCGGGAGTACATGGCCGAGGAATCCACGCTCGTCGCCGAGGCCGTGCCGTTGCTGGCGGCCGCTCTGCCCTTCATCGGTCACGAGGCGATCCGCAGCCGCGGCACGATCGGGGGCAGCCTGGCGCACGCCGACCCGGCCGCCGAGTTGCCGGCCGTCGCCCGGGCGCTCGATGCCGAGTTCGTGGTGCGCGGCCCGGCGGGGATGCGGGTGGTCCCGGCGGCGCAGTGGTTCGAGGGCTATCTCACCACGTCGCGCCGTCCTGACGAGNNTGGCGGTGTCACTGGTGCTGTCCGGCGGGGTGATCAGCGAGGCCCGGCTGGCGTTCGCCGGCGTTTCTGATGTGCCGCTCCGGGCGGGCGCCGCGGAGGATCTGCTGACCGGCGAGCGGCCGTCGACGGAGCTCTTCGATGAGGCGGCCCGCCGCGCGACTGGCGATATCGACCCGCCGGCCGACCTGCACGGGTCGTCGGACTACCGCAAGAGCGTCGCGGCCGCCATCGTGCGCCGCGGCCTGGCAACAGCTGCGGCCAACGCCGCGAGAGGCAGTAACTGATGGCGGATATCACGCTGACGGTCAACGGCGCGACGCGGGAGGGTTCGCCGGAGGCGCGCAAGACGCTGGCGGACTTCCTNNGTCTGCGGTGCGTGCACGGTCATCGTCGACGGCCGGGCGGTGCGTTCGTGCCTGATGCTGGCGGTCCAGGCCGCCGGGAGCGAGGTGACGACCATCGAGGGGCTGGCTCCTGACGGCGGGCTGGGCCCGCTGCAGCAGGCGATGTGGGATTCGCACAGCTTCCAGTGCGGTTTCTGCACGCCGGGGTTCGTCATGCAGGCGACCGCGTTCCTCGCCGACCACCCCGACGCCGGCGAGCAGCAGATCCGCGAGGCGCTATCCGGCAACATCTGCCGGTGCACCGGCTACCAGAGCATCGTCGACGGCGTCCTGCTCGCCGCCCAGCGCCATCGAACACTGGGCCACCACGAGAGCTGAGGCATCCAGACCATGGCAGAAATCGTGGCTGAGCGCTACACCGGCGCCAGCATCAAGCGCTCCGAGGACCCGCGCATCCTGACCGGCGCGGGGCGGTACGTCGACGACATCAAGCTGCCCGGGATGCTGCACGCTGCCTTCGTGCGCTCGCCGCTGGCGCACGGCCGGGTGCTCTCGGTCGACGTCTCGGCGGCGCGGGCGCTGCCCGGAGTGGTCGCGGCGCTGACCGGAGCGGAGCTGGAGGCGATGACGGTCCCGGCGCCGGATCCGCTGCTGGCCCTGTTCAGTCCCGGGGGCCCCACCCCGGAGTTCACCCTGCTGGCCACGGACAAGGTGCGCTTCATGGGCGATCCCGTAGCCGTGGTCATCGCCGAGAGCCGGTACCTAGCCGAAGACGGCTGCGAGCTGGTGGAGGTCGACTATGACGACCTGCCCGCGGTGATGACCGCCGCCTTCGCGCTCGACCCGAGCAGCCCGCCGCTGTTCGCGAACCTGGGTGAGAACATCTCCCGGCCGCACTCGCGCCGCGAGTTCGGCGATGTCGCCGGTACGTTCGCCCAGGCTGATCGCGTCATCGACGTCCACATCGACGTGCACCGGCACNNGCGAGCTGGGATGCCGACCTAGCGGCCATGACGTTCTACGCGGCCACCCAGAGCGTGCACATCACCCGGAACGGTGTTGCCGCGCGCCTGGGTATCGACGGTAGCCAGGTACGTGTCCTGGCCGGCGATATCGGCGGCTCGTTCGGCCTCAAGATCGGCGCTTCACGCGAAGAGCTCGCCGTGGCCGCTGCCTCCCGTCATCTCGGCCGGCCGGTCAAGTGGGTCGAGGACCGCGGCGAGAACCTCACCGCCTCGGGCCAGGCGCGCGAGGAGAGCTTCGACGTCCGGGCCGCGGTCAGCCGCGACGGCGACCTGCTGGGGCTGGACGTGCAGGTGGTCGTCGACACCGGCGCGTACCCCGGGCTGGGCACCATGGTCCCGGACATCATGCAGGCGATGCTGCCCGGTCCGTACAAGCTCGCGGCCCTGGGTTTCGAGTCGACCGCGGCGATCACGAACAAGGCCACGTACGTCGCCTATCGCGGGCCGTGGGCGTCCGAGACGTTCGTGCGGGAACGCGTCCTGGACATCATCGCGAAAGACCTCGGCCTCGATCCGGTCGAGATCCGGCGGCGCAACGTCGCCGCGCGCACCGATCCGCCCGCCTCGATGATTACCGGCCGTCC
>PMOU01000608.1:2517-9881 GCA_003161205.1 Actinomycetota bacterium
CCGGGCCCGCGCGGGCCCGACGGCGCCCTGGGCAGTGAGTCCATGCGCCTGCGGCTTACCGAAGACGGCATCGTCGCGCTGTTCACCGGCCAGATGCCGCACGGCCAGAGCCACCAGACGACCCTCGCCCAGATCGCCGCCGACGAGTTCGGCGTGCCGTTCGAGCAGGTCCGCGTGATCGTCGGCGACAGCGACGTCGTCCCGTTCGGACTGACCGGCGGCAGCCGGTCGGCCACCATGACCGGCGGCGTGGCGCTGCACGGCGCCCGGGATCTCAAGGCCAAGGTGCTCGATTTCGCGGCCCACCTGATGGAGGTCAGCGCGCGGGACCTGCTGATCACCGACGGCAGTGTCTGGGTGCGTGGCGACCCCGGGAGCGCGATCGCCGTCAGCGACGTCGCGCGGCGTGCGGCATCAGGGCAGTTCGGTACGGACGTGGGCACCGAGCTCGAGGTCCAGGCTACGTACGACGGCGGCGCAGGCGGCTGGTCCGGCGGCACTCACTGCGCGATCGTCGACGTCGACGTCGAGACCGGCCTGGTGAAGGTGGAGCGGTATGTCGCCGTGGAAGACTGCGGCGCCCTGATCAATCCCGCCATCGTCGAGGGCCAGATCCGGGGCGGCGTCGCGCAGGGCATCGGCGCGGTGCTGCTCGAACGGTCGGCGTACGGCGAGGACGGCAGCTTCCTGTCATCCACGTTCATGGATTACCTGATGCCGACCACCTGCGACATTCCCCGCATCGAGATCGAGCACCTCGAGACCGTGCCGCTCGACGCTGACGTCAACTTCCGCGGCGTCGGCGAAGGCGGCATGATCGTCGCCCCGCCCACGGTCGTGAACGCCATCGAGGACGCGCTGTCACCCTTCGGCGTGCGGATCTACGAGCAGCACCTGCCCCCGGCTCGCATCCTGGAACTCATCGCCGCGGCGGACCCGGGCCGGTAACACTGGCTAGGCTGCTGTCATGGCGGCACGATCGCGTCGCGCCCGGATCCAGGACGTGCATGACCTGGCCCTGGGCATGCCCCATGTCAAAGTCCAGCACGGATCGACCGGCAATCCGGTCTACCAGGTCGGCAGTAAATCCTTCGTCTTCTTCCGTAACCCGCGTCCCGACGCCACCGACCCCGGCACCGGCGAGCGCTACCCGGACGTCATCGTGTTCTGGGTCGCGTCGGAGTCTGACAAGCAGGCCATGGTCCAGGACCAGGCGTCGCCTTTCTTCACCACCCCGCACTTTGACGGCCACCCCTCGGTGCTGGTGCGGGGGAGCCGGATCGGCGAGCTCACCCGGCAGGAACTGACCGAGGTAATCCAAGACGCCTGGCTCACTCAAGCCTCACCCACCCGCGCCGCCGCCTGGCTCAACGCCCATCCCCCCAGCTAGGCGGCCCCGGCAAAGGGGGTCGGTGGGACTCCGCACCCGTAGAAGGGGAGCAATGACGCACCGACTCCCTATGAGTTTGCCGCCACCTACGCGGCGACCTCGGCGGCCTCAGGGAGGTCGGCCAGGCCAGCCTCGTCAGCGACTCCGGTGAGGCTGGCGTAGCGGCCGTGGGCGGCGATGAGGCTGGCGTGGTCGCCGGCCTCGATGATGCGGCCGTGATCGAGCACGACGATCTGGTCGGCGTTGCGCACGGTGGAGAGCCGGTGCGCGATGGTGATGGTGGTGCGCCCGTGGGCCAGGGCGTCGAACGCCTTCTGCACCGCGCGCTCGGTCTCGGTGTCCAGCGCGCTGGTGGCCTCGTCCAGGACGAGCACCTTGGGGTCGCGCAGCAGGGTCCGGGCGATGGCGATCCGCTGCTTCTCACCGCCGGAGAAGCGGTACCCGCGGGACCCGACCATGGTGTCGTAGCCGTCCGGCAGCCCGGCGATCAGGTCGTGGATCTGGGCGGCGCGGGCCGCGTCCTCGATCTGTTCGTCGGTCGCCTCCGGCTTGGCGTAGCGCAGGTTCTCCCGCACCGTGGTGTGCAGCAGGTAGGTCTCCTGGCTGACCACGCCCACGATGGCAGCGAGGTCGGCGAGCGTGATGTCACGGATGTCGGTGCCGTCGATGCGGACGCTGCCGCTGGTGGGGTCATACAGCCGGGCGATCAGCGACGCGAGGGTGGTTTTGCCCGATCCGGTCTCGCCGACCAGCGCGAGCGTGCTCCCCGCCGGAACGTCCAGGTTGACTCCGGCCACGGCGGCCCGGTCAGCGCCGGGATAGGCGAAGCTGACGTCGGTGAGCCGAACGTGCCCGGTGACCTGCGCCGGGTCAATCTCCACCGGCTGGGCGGGGTCGTCGACCTCGACCGGCAGGTCAAGGTACTCGAAGATCCGCGCGAACAGGGCCAGCGAGCTGATCACCGAGACGCTCGTGTTGAGCAACCCGGTCAGCGGCCGGAACAGGCTGTTCTGCAAGGTGGTGAAGGCGATCAGGGTGCCGATGCTGATCTTGCCCGCGGTCCCCGGCAGGCCGGCGGCCTCGTAGATGATGGCCGGGATCGCGGCGAAGATGATGCTCAGCGAGGCCATCCGCCAGCGGCCCGCCAGCTGGGAGCGCAGCTCCAGGTCGATCAGCCGGGCCGAGGAGGCGGTGAACCGCNNTGGTCTTGGCCAGCTGGATGCCGCTGACCGACAGGCCTTCCTCGATGGTGACGTTCAGGTCGGCCAGTTCCCGCTGCTGCTGGGTGGTGATGGCCCGCCGCATCCGGGCGACCTTGCGGGTCAGGTAGATGGCGGGCGGCATGACGACCAGCGAGATGAGGGAGAGCTTCCAGGACAAGACGGCCATGGCGACCGACGTCGCGACCGCGGTCGTCAGGTTGGCGGCGATGGACGTCGCGGTCGAGGTCACGACCGATTCCATCCCGCCGATGTCGTTCTGGATACGGGACTGGACCTCGCCGGTGCGGGTGCGGGTGAAGAACGCGATCGACTGCCGCTGCAGGTGGCTGAACACGGCGGTGCGCAGTCCGTGCATGACGTTTTGGCCGACCTTGGTGCTGATCCAGGTCTGGATCACGCCCAGGGCCGAGGTGACCGCGGCCACCGCGACCATGCCGATGACCAGCCAGGTCAGCAGCCGCAGGTTCTTCTCCGGCAGCGCGTTGTCGATGACCGCGCGAAGCAGGAACGGGGAGGCCAGGCTGACGACGGAGGAGGCCGCGATGATGGCGGTGACGATGCCGAGCGGCCAGCGATAGGGGGTGAACAGCGCGCCGATACGGCGCAGCGACACGTCGCGGGCCTGCGCTTTCTCCGCGGCGGTAACAGTACGGGAGCCGCGACCGCGGCCCGGGTGAGTGGTTTCTCGATTCGTGGGTGGTGACGCCAAGGGTTTCTCGATTCTGTCGAAGTTCAAGGGCTGACGGGCCTGCGGTCCGGGCCCGCATGGCGGCCGGCATCGAACGCTGGCCCGCGGGCAACAGAAGGTGCTTACTGCTGAGGTTACCTCAATATGAGGCTACAACGCTAGATGGTGATAGCCTATTCCCGTGACCGAAGATCGCGACCCGGCCCGCGACCCGGCCCCCGCCAGTGAGTCGGCCAGCGCCAGTGAGTCGGCCCCCGCCAGTGAGTCGGCCAGCGCCAGTGAGTCGGCCAGCGACCCGGCCCGCGACGAGACCCTCGCCGAGGCGTTCTGGTCCGTCGCCCGCCAGCTGCGGGAGACTTCCGCCAAGACGCTGGCGCCCTGGGACATCGCCCCTTCTCAGCTGCGGGCTCTGCGCGTGCTCTCCCGTCGCGGGACGATGCGCCTGTCCCAGCTCTCGGAGCACCTGCACATCGCGCCGCGCTCGGCCACGGAGGTGGTGGACGCCCTGGAATCCCGCGGCCTGGTCCGGCGGAGCCCTGACCCGGACGACCGGCGGGCCACCTTGGTCGAGGTGACCGAGCATGGCCTCGGCGTCCTGGAAGCGGTCCGCGGCGCCGAGGCGGGCCGGGTCTTCGGCCGGCTGAGCCAGCAGGACCGCATCCACCTGGCCCGCATCCTCCGCCAGCTCCGCGACTAATCCGCGCAACCCCGGAACGCGGTCACATGCGCCCCTGCCTTCCCATCCGCATCGTCCGAGGCGGTATTAAATCACCAGCCAGTCTATGAATGCCACATCATATCGAAAAGATTGGATAGGGTGCCACATTCATCGAATAGCTAAGCGATAGTGGGTCGAGCGGATGGGACGGGTGGTGCGGTCGCGGCGGCTGAGGCAGAGCCGTGGGGCAGCGACGGCCGTACGGCCTGAGCCCTGGGTCCGAGGGCGCGTCAGCGGGTGACGGGGGCCTTCGGCGTGTCGTTGGCTGGCGCCGTGTTGAGCGGGGCCGTCACGCCGTTCCCAGCAGGCAGCCCAGCCGGAACCGAAAGCACCGGAATCGCGGGCACTGGTGTCTCGGGCGCCGCGCTCGGCAGGCTGCGGTCCTGTTCGGCTTCGTCGACGGCGGGCCGGGCGTCGGCGCCCGGGCGGGCGGCGCGGTCGAAGAAGCGCAGCAGCTCCACCGGGACGGGCATGACCAGCGTGCTGTTCTTCTCGGCGGCGACCTCGACCACGGTCTGCAGCAGCCGCAGCTGCAGCGCGGCCGGGTCGGCGGACATGACCGTGGCGGCCTGGGCGAGCTTCTTCGATGCCTGGTACTCGCCGTCGGCGGAGATGATCCGCGCGCGGCGTTCGCGCTCGGCTTCGGCCTGGCGGGACATCGAGCGCTTCATCGAGTCGGGCAGCGAGATGTCCTTGACCTCGACCCGCTCCACCCGGATACCCCAGGGTTCCTCGGTGGGCGCGTCGATGACTTCCTTGAGCTTGGCGTTGACCTTGTCGCGTTCGGAGAGCAGCTGGTCCAGGTCGCTGTGGCCGATCACCGACCGCAGCGAGGTCTGGGCGACCTGGGACACCGCGAAGGTGTAGTTCTGCACGTTGATGAGCGCCTTGACCGGGTCGATGACCCGGTAGTACACCACGGCGTCTACCCGTACGGTGACGTTGTCCCGGGTGATGCCCTCCTGGCCGGGCACGGCCGCGGTGATGATCTGCATGTTGACCTTGCGCAGCCGGTCAGAGATCGGGTTAACCCAGGTCAGGCCGGGTCCACGTAGGTCCGGCAGCATTTTGCCGAAGCGGAAGACGATGCCTTGCTCGTACTGATTAATGACCTTGAAGCCGAACATCTCGGCCGTCCCATCCCTGGCGCATGGTGCGCCGGGCTCACCGGTCCCGTGGACGGCACCGGCGTGACTGCCGACGTTCGAAATGCCCCCGGGCCCACTTGCATTATCACACATAAGCGGCAGTCGCTGGCGCGGCGGACGACGCCCCGGCATCCTCGCCCGCGGGTCGTTTCGTCGTTCCAGTCATCGGCGCGGGGTTGTCGTGGTAGTGTCAAGACATCTGGTTTTGGTGGAAATTCGTGTTCGTGTCACAGCGCCTGCGAAGTTCTGACAGCGGGCGCCGCGGATCTCCAGAGTCCGGCTTTTGAATACAGGCGGCCGTAGCAGCGGGGGTCCGCGTAGGCGGGTCCCGAAGTCGTTTAGTAGGAGAAAGTACAAAATGCCTCAGGGTACAGTCAAGTGGTTCAACGCCGACAAGGGCTATGGATTCATCGCCCCCGACGACGGCACGAGCGACGTCTTCGTTCACCACTCAGTAATTCAGGCTGACGGTTACCGCAGCCTCCAGGACAACCAGCGGGTGGAGTTCACCGCCAGCCAGGGCACCAAGGGCCCGCAGGCTGACAGCGTCCAGCCGATCTGATTATCTCAGCACAGCGCAGGGAGCCTAGCCGACGGCTAGGCTCCCTGTTTGCGTCACCCTCACGGTCGGCATCGCCAACTTAAGGCCCCGCTCCTGCGGAATGCTTTGTGAGCTGCCATCCTGATGCCATGCCTTCTGTAGCCGGTCCTGCTGAAACCGGACCACCTGAATCCGCAGGTCATCATGGCCGTTCCCAGGCCTCGGCGTCGGCTACGACCAAACTGCTCGTGTCCTTCGGCGTGGCGATAATCGTGGGAGCGGTCGCCGCGGTATCGGGGATGGGCCGGGCCTCGCCCTTGGTCGCGTGGGACATCCTGGCCCTGGTCTTCTGCAGCTGGGTCTGGTTTACCCTCTGGCCGCTCGATGCGACCTCGACCGCGCAGCACGCCCTGCGTGATGACCCCAACCGCGATCTGGCTGACCTGATCCTGCTCGGCGCGGCCATCGCCAGCCTGGCCGCGGTGGGGTGGGTGCTGTTCCGGGCCGGTAACGCCAACGGCGACCTGAAGTATCTGGAGGCCGGTTTCGCGCTGGTCTCGGTCTTCTTGTCCTGGACCCTGGTGCACACGGTGTTCACCCTGAAATATGCCCGCCTCTATTACTCGGGCGAGACCGGCGGGATCAGCTTCAACGAGACCGAGGCCCCGGAATACAGCGACTTCGCCTATCTCGCCTTCACGATCGGGATGACCTTCCAGGTCTCGGACACCAACATCGGGACCAAGCCGATCCGGCGCACCGCGCTGCGGCACGCCTTGATGTCGTTTCCGCTGGGGGCCGTGATCATCGCGACGTCGATCAACCTGATCTCCGGCCTGGCTAAATAATTCGCGCTGGAGCCGAGACGGGGCGCGGTTTACCGCTGGCCCGCGCCCGTCGGCCCGGCAGCAATTCCTGCATAAACGAATGCGCCGACGGATCTATAACCGGCGCAGCATAAGGACGATAAGCACGATGATGACGATGACGACGACGGTTCCGATGCCGATATACATGGGGTTGCCTCTCCTGGCTCGGCCGGCGGTGCCGGCGTGTCCCAAGCGACTACCCGGCCCGGCCCCGGCTAATCGAGCGGGACCGCTCGACCGCATCCCCGACGGGTCCGCGCGTCGGCCCGAACCTGGCTTAACGGCTGCTCAGCCGCCGTCCCAGGGCGCGATCAAAAGGGCGAAAAATCTTTTTTGCCGAACGGGCGTGGTGCTTCCGCACGCCACGCCAAACGCCCGTCCGGTGGAAATGACACCCCAGGGGTTATTAGGACCCGCCGTTGGCCGAACGACGGACCAGGCGCACCTTGGCATTCGGGTGCTCCCGCCACGTGTTCGCGCCCGAGACCGCCGCCGTCTTGGCCTGCTCCCATTTGAGCTTCGCGATCTGGCTCGGTGGCGTTTCCAGCTCCCGGATCCAGGCCCGGGTCGCGGCGACGACATGCGAGCCGGCCACGGTCAGGCCGGCCAGCGCGACNNCGATCAGCGGCCCGGATTCCAGCTTCGGCCAGGCCCCGGCGGGCTGATAGTTCGTTGCGGTGTTAGCCATGGTGCCAGACTAACCCCGGGCCGCGCTCGAGGGAATCCGGCACCTCCACGGGAGGGGCTATGCGCGGCGCTGACGAAGCAGCAGCCGGCGTTCGTCCTC
>PMOU01000236.1 GCA_003161205.1 Actinomycetota bacterium
GGCACGACGCCCGCCGCGACCGCGAGCGCGAACGGCACCCGGCGCTCGTGCCAGTTGCTGCGCAGGGCCCGCCAGGCCCAGCGGCAGGACTCTCCCCGCTGCCGCAGGCACGCGTAGGCGAAGGCGAGCTGCGCGTAGACCCGCGCCGCGCCCGGCCGGTCGTCGGCGAGCTCAGGGTGGTGCGCCAGCATCCACCGCAGCGATTCGGCCTTGGTCTGCCACTGCTGCGCGTAATGCGAGGAGGCGCCCCACACCACCCGCACCAGCGGCACGTCGACGTGGACGATCGGATGGCGGCGCGCGGCGCGCAGCGCCAGGTCCCAGTCCTCGTTCTGGCTGCCCGGGATGGTCTCGTCGACCAGGCCGATGCCGTTCCGCAGCGCATCGGCGTACGCCAGGTAGGTGGATGAGTGCACCATCACCATGCGGGAGCGGAGCAGGTCCGCGTGCGTCACCTCGTCGCGGCCAGCCAGCCGCGGGTGCTCGCCCCCCGCGGCCTCGACCGTGATGGCGCAGCTCGCGAACTCCGCGCCCGGCCGGGCCAGCAACGCCTCGACCTGGGCCCGGAGCTTGCCCGGCAGCCACTCGTCATCGTCATCGCAGAAGGCGACGAGATCGGTGTCCAGCAGGCCGATCCCGGTGTTGCGGGCGCCAGCCAAGCCTGGCGTCCTGACGTTGGCGACCACCCGCACCCGGTCGCCGTCGGCCAGCCGCAGGTCAGGCTCGGCGCGATCGTAAACGACCACGGCGCGGAGCTGGCCCGGGTAATCCTGGGCCAGGACAGCATCCAGGGCAATGCGCAGCGGACCTGGCCGGTCGTGCGTCGGCACGACCACGCCCACGGACGGCCACCCGGTCATGACCTGGCTCCCAGGTAGCCGTAGCCGGCCAGCAACGGCCAGGTGAGGGCGGTGACGGCGCGCTGGTGCACCTTGGGCATGCTGGTGCGCCATCGCTCGTCCCGGCTGATCGCGACCTGGCCGGTGGTGAAGCGCATCGGATTGCCCGAGACGCTGTGGCCGCCGCCGAGATAGGCCCAGTGCGACGCCCCGTCGGCACCGAGGAACGGGTAGCCGGGCTGCGCGGGCAGCCCGGCGAAGCCGGCCAGCCGGCCCAGGGTCAGCTCCGGCTCGGCGGTGAAGTCCTCGTACTTCAGCCGCATGACCGGGCCGCCGTGCCGGGCGAGCAGGTGAAAGGCGGCGTTCTGGATGTTCCACTGTCCCGCGGCCGTGGCCGGTGAGTACCTCGTCATGTAGCTCAGGCGGTCCGTGTCGGGACGGCGCACCTCCCGGCTCCAGGAGTAGGCGACCGCCCGGCTGTCCCTGACCAGGTGCAGGACCCGCAGGTCAAGATCGGCCTGCCAGCGCAGGCAATGCGCGAGCGACGGATGCTTGCTGGAGTCCACCACTAGCTGGCACCCGCTGACGTCGGTGATCGCGGCGTACAGCCGGGCGTAGTACGAGGTGTACTCGGTCAGCCGCCGACGCAGCTCTGGGCGGACTTCCCGCCTGGTCAGGGCGGGAATGAACCGGTTCCGGTCCACCTGGGCCCGGAGAGCGGCGACGCGGCTGACGTCGACGTCGTCCCAGCCGCCGAAGGCCGCCTTGCCCACCTGCTGCCAGAACGAGCACTGGCGGAACGGCTCGCCGCAGCCGCATCGCTCGTCCTGCGCGATGCCCCGTTCCCACAGGTGGACGAGCTCGCCCACCGGGCAGACACCGGGTAGCTGGCCGATAAGCCGTTCTATGAGCGTGCTGCCGCTGCGGCCGAGACCGCCGACGTACAGCACGCGTACTCCTTTGGCTGGCACCGCTGGCTCCTCTAATTCCGGTACGGCAGGAGGCAGATGCCCGCGTGCCCAGAAAGGCCCCCGCAGGTGCTGGAGCCGTCGGCGTTGTCACTGGCGACCCACAGGCCCGCGCTGGTGATGACCATGTCGTCGGCGCCCAGGCCGCGGGCACGGGTCGGGTTGAAGGTCACGGCGCCAGTCGCCGGGTTCAGGCCCACCATGCCGGGCGCGGAAACCGCGCCCGGGCCGGCCGCGTCGCAGTCACCGGAGTTGTCAGCCCAGCGTTCGTGGCCGCCGAAATACGCCGTGGCGGAGTCGGCGGCGACGGAGTACAGCGAGTCGCAGCCGGTGTAGTTGATCCACCGGGGAGACACGGCGGCCTGCGTCGAGGGGAACGCCGCGGCCGCGTCGCACAGACCGGTCCGCCGGGTCTTCCCGATGGGCTTGCCGTCGGGGTGATAGCCGGTGGTGGCGACGTAGATCTCGGAGTCGTTCGGCGACCAGGCCGCCGCCCGGACGTAGAACGGCTCGACGGTCGCGCAGTTCCCGTCAAACGCACTGGAGGTCCACGAGGTCACGGTCGCCCTCGACCCGGCCAGGTTCAGCATGAAGATCTGCTGCCGGGCCCGGCCGCCCGCCGAGGTGAAGTCGCCCTCGACCAGATCCAGCGTCCCGCGGTGGCTCAGCTGCTGGTTGTAGATCCTGGTGGGGTTCGCGGACACGCCGCGGAACTGGTAGTGCCCGGAGATCGCCAGGGCCAGGAAGCCGTCATCGCGGCCGGTCGTGGTGTTCAGGCTGGTGAAGTACGGGTGCGCGGAGCTGCCGTTGATCGAGGTGAAGTATCCGCCGGCCAGCAGATGAGAGCCGTAGGCGCGCAGGGTCTCCACCTGGCCGGCGGCGCTGTGCGCGAAGGCGGTAGTGACCGCGCCGGTGCTGGTCGACACCTCGGCGATGTCCTGCGCCGCCGTCCCGTGCACCGAGGTGAAGAGACCGCCCAGGTAAGCCTGCGAGCAGTTCCGGCTGAACGCGATGGAGTTGACGATGCCGTTGACGTCCGGATTCCACGAGGTCACCGTGAACGGGGAGGTCGCGGAAAAGCTGACGGCGTTGTTGCGGACGTACGTCGTCGAATGCCCCTCAATCCTGGTGAACGTGCCCACCGCGTACATCGTGCCGCCGCACTGGGCGAGCTGGCGGACCTGCTCCGTCCGCCCGTTGGCCGCCAGCTGCGGCGTCCCCGCCGCCGGAGCTGACAGCACCGGGCCGGTGGCCGCCTGAGCCGGAAGCGCCAGTCCCGCCGCAGCGAACGCGGCGGCCAGCGCCAGGCCGGCCCGGGCCCGGTGGCCTAGCCGAACATGTCGTGTCACGTGTCTCCCCCCACACACAGCCGCACGGTGCGCTGCGCCCCCGGTCATCGGTAATTAGTAGGCCCCCCGGCCCTTGGTCACGGCGGCGCAGGTTTTCCACAGGATCTGCAGATCGAGCGCCAGCGACCAGTTCTCCACGTACCGCAGGTCGAGCCGGACCGCGTCCTCCCGGCTCAGGTCCGACCGCCCGTTGATCTGCCAGAGCCCGGTCATTCCGGGCTTGACGACCAGCCTCCGGTAGACGTCGTCGCTGTACTTCGAGGCCTCGGCGGGCAACGGCGGGCGCGGCCCGACCAGGGACATCTCGCCGAGCATCACGTTGAAAAGCTGCGGGAGCTCGTCCAGGGACCAGCGGCGCAGCCACCTGCCGGTGGCGGTGACCCGCGGATCGCGGCGCACCTTGAACAGCAGCCCGTCGCCCTCGTCCAGCGCGAGGATCGCCTCCCGGCGCAGTTCCGCGTCAGGCACCATGGTGCGGAACTTGAGCACCGGGAACGGCTGTCCGTTCTTGCCGATCCGGGTCTGGGTGAACAGCACCGGGCCGCCGTCATCGACCAGGATGGCCAGCGCGATGAAGGCGAGGAGCGGACTCAGGGCGCACAGCGCGGCGGTGGCGATGGCCTTGTCGAAGAACGTCTTGATGACGCGCTTGACCCCGGTCAGCTCGGCGTGATCCACGTGCAGCAGCGGCAGCCCGGCCACCGGCCGGATCGTGGTCCGCGGTCCGGCCACGTCCATCAGGGCCGGCGCCACGCACAAGTCGGTGCCGTCCTTCTCCAGCTCCCAGGCCAGCCTGCGCAAGGTGACGCCGTCCATCTCGGGACACGCGAGCACGGCCACCATGTCCGCGCCGGTTTCACCCGCGACCCGGGCGGCATCGGCGAAGCCGCCGGTGACCGGAACGCCCTCGATCACGGTCAGGTGCGTGTAGTCGGCCAGGCACGCGTTCACCACTTCCAGGCCGTGGTAGCTGTCTCGCCGCAGCTGCACGATCAGGTCGGCGACGGCGCGGGCGTGACCTACCGCCGTCACCCGGCGCATATACCGCCCGTTCAGGCGCTGGCGGTGCAGCTGCTTGCGCATCCCGTACCGGGCGGCCAGATTGACGGCGACCAGGCTCGGCAGCGCCAGGAAAACGTAACCGCGGGCCAGGTTCAGGCGCCAGACGTAGGACACGATCGCGATGGCGGCCGTCAGGCCGACGGCGGAGTTGATGATGCGCCGGAACTCCTCCGAGCCAAGGCCGATGAAGCGCGCGTCGTAACCGCCGAACATCGCGACCGAGGTGATCCACAGCAGCGGAAGGCCCGCGGTCGCGACGACGTACAGACGCGGCTCGGTCGGGCCGGGGAAACGGCCGAGCAGGGCGACCATCCCGGCGAGCAGGCCGCACACCGCATCCATCACGACCATCTGCCGCTGATAGCGCGTCACCCAGCTCAGGGGACGGTGCCGGGCCAGCGCCGACAACCGCAGAACCCGTTCCGCATGCTCAGATACCGCCACTAACACCACCACCTCCCGCCAAAGTGACCTCAGAAGTTCCCCAAATGATAACGCCCTTAATACCCCGCATACACATATTTCATCCCGAATAGTGACCTTATCGTTAATCTGTCCCCTTTCGTAGTTGTTCACTTGCGGAGAGTGATACCGGCAGCGTCTCGACGGTCCCGTCTCCCGCGAGACCAATCCGTAATATCTTCGTAATTGGTCGGAATAAGGGGATTGCCGAGCGGCAGGAGCCGTATTGCGGTTTCCCGCAAGCGACGGCCGGCGGCCACCGCCGCGCGCACGAAGGCCGGCGGGACAGGCGCACCACGGCTCGTTCGGCAAAAGATCTTTTAATTCCCCGAACGATCCGGCGTGTTCCGGCCAGCCGGGTGCGTCCGCACCGCTGGTCTTGCCAGAGTCGTACATGTGTTTGATACTGACTTCATGGTTTCAGTTTTTACTGCACAAAATGACGATCGCGATCAGCTCACGGTGGCCCGCCTGACGGGGACGGCCCAGCGGCACGCGCCCTGGCGGGAGCCCACCGGGCAGGCCTGGGGCGAGCCCACCGAGCAAGACAGGGCCGCAGCGGTGGCGGAGCTGCGGGAGATCGCCGGCCGCCGGCGGGACCTGCTGGCCCAGGTGGCGGGCCTGCTCATCGGCTTCTATGCGGGGACGGCCGAGGAGCCCAGGGCCCGAGCCGCCGCTGGCTACTGCCGGGTGGCCGGTGCCGACCAGGACCTGATCCCGCGCTGGATCGCCGAGGGGAAGCTCAGGGCGCGACGCGCGGTTTAACGTTCCCGGCGGAGACCTGCTCGTTGAGGGCCTGCGCGCTGGCCCGGATCACCGCCGGGTCGAACCCGGCCGCCAGCGCGGCCAGGGCCGCGTCCAGGTAGTAGGTCAGGTCGGCGTCGGCGCGGGCCGACCAGCGGTCGTAGGCGGCGCGGCACGCCGCCAGGGTGGCGCGGCCGACCGCGAGCGGGTAGAGCGAATCGGCGGGCTGGCCGATCCGGGTGGCGACGAAATCGCTGATGGCCCGCTCCCACGCGTCGTAATGGACCGCGGCGCTTGACTGCAGGGCGGGCACGCAGCCGATCAGGTTCATCCGCATCCGCAGTTCCGGGACGTCTTGCGGCCCGTAGTGATTGGCCGTGACCACGGCGCGGCGGATGGCGTCCATCATCGGGACCCCGGCCGGGACCCCGGCCAGCGCCGCGTGGATCGTGCCCACCTCGCGGTCGAACTCGCTCCACAGCACGTTGGCCTTGGAGCTGAAGTAGCGGAAGAACGTGCGCTTGCTGACGCCGGCCTGCACCGCGATCTGCTCGATGGTGGTGCTCTCGAAGCCCTGATCGGTAAACAGGCGCAGCGCGATCAGCTCGAGCTCGCGGCGGCTGGTGCCGGGAGGCCGGCCGCGCCTGGTCCCTGCCGCGTCCACCGCCTTGCCGGACAGCACTGTCTGCCTCCACGGGGAAGAGCCGGAAGAGTTCGCCGGGTCCAGTCTTGCTTATGTCACAGGGTGACGTTAACATGCGAAATATATTCGTCACCGTGTGACGGAAATCGAGCTGACGGAACGTACCAGCACATCTGCGCAGCTAGGAGAGTGTCATGAGCGATCTTATGGCGACCACTGATGTCACGGAAAGCACTGAGAGCCCCGAGGCCACGGACCGCCCGGCGGCCAGAACCCAGCCGGCCGAACCTGAGCTAGCCACCGCGGACCTGCTCGTGGAGGAAGTCTCCATCGACGGCATGTGCGGTGTCTACTGAGGCGCTCGCCAGCGGCGCGCGGGCCGGGTTTGAACCCTTC
The DNA here is from genome assembly GCA_003161205.1 of Actinomycetota bacterium. Next base: position 6,464 of record PMOU01000236.1, read on the forward strand.
GACCTCGACCGCCCCTGGCAGCTGCACCCGCAGGTGTCGGTCCGCCCGGAGCGCTTCGGCGCTCTGCTGTACCACTTCGGCACCCGCAGGCTCTCCTTCCTGAAGAGCCCGGCGCTGCTCACCGTGGTCCGCTCGCTCGGCGACGCGCCCACCGCACGGGAAGCCTGCCGGCGTGCGGACGTGAGCGGCGCGGAGCTGCCTGCCTACACGGCCGCGCTGGCCACCCTGGCCAGCTCGCAGATGATCTGTGCGCGGGACCAGTCATGACCCTGCCGCTGGTCGAGCAGTTCGCCTACGGGCTGGACGCGCCGATCTGCCTGACCTGGGAACTGAC
>PMOU01000557.1 GCA_003161205.1 Actinomycetota bacterium
GCCAGCGAGACGCCGATCAGCATCGCGGGGGTCCGGGTCAGGTAGGCGTACAGGGCGACCGTGAACTCCTCCGGCGACGGACGGGACGGGCGGGCCAGGAGACCTTCGCGCGCGAGCATCGCGAGCCACCGGCGCGCGTCCGCCTGCGCGGCGGCGCGCTCCTCCGCCTCGGGCTGGGTGAGCAGGCCAAGCTCGGCCCGGATGGCGACCTGATCCCCGGTGAGGAACGCCGCGGCCGGGGGCATGTCGTGCGTGCCGACCGTGGCCAGGCAGCCGCGACGCCATCCACCCGGCCGGCGCGGCGTGCCGTCCGCGCGGCGCTCGAACCACAGCATGGAGGTGCCGAGCACGTGCCGCGCGGCCAGGAACGTGCGCAGCCAGGGCTCCACCGTGCCCAGATCCTCGCCGATCGCGAGCGCGCCGGCCCGGGCCACCTCGGCCGCCACCACGCCCCCCAGCAGCTCGTGGTCGTAGCGCACGTAGGTGCCCAGGCCGGGTGACATCCCGGCGGGGATCCACCAGAGCCTGGCCAGCCCCATGACATGGTCCACCCGCATGCCGCCGGCGTTCCGCGTCGTCGCCGCGACCAGGTCCCCCAGCGGCCGGCCGCCCTGGGCGGCCAGGCGCCCGGGGTGCCAGGGCGGCAGCGTCCAGTCCTGCCCTCGCTGGTTGAACTCATCCGGCGGGGCGCCGACGCTGATGCCGGGCACGATCACGTCCTGTCGGGCCCAGGCGTCGGCGCCGCCCGGATGCGCGCCGACCGCGAGGTCAGCGATGACGCCGATGTCCATGCCAGCCTGCTTGGCGGCCCGCTGCGCCGCGGCGGCCTGCTCCGCCACCAGCCACTGCAGCCAGGCGTGGAACTCGACCCGGTCCGCCCGTGCCCGCCTGAGCTCCGCCACCTCCGCCGACCCGGGGTCGGCCAGCGCCGACGGCCATGACCGCCAGTCCGGGCCATGCACCTCGGCGATCGCGCACCACGTCGCCCAATCCTCGGTGGCCTGCCGATCGCGCTCGCCGAACGCGTCAAGCTCTGCGCGTCGGCCCGCGCTGAGCGGCACCGCGCGGATGATCTCCAGCGCCGCCCGCTTGGCGTCCCAGACCGCGTCCCGGTCGATCAGGGCCGCCGTGGTGCTCGCGGCGCGGAGCGGCTCGCCCAGGGCGTCGACCCGCGCCCGGTCGCCCGCGTTCAGTTTCCCGTATTCGGGTATGTCCTCGATGCGCAGGTACAGCGGGCTGACCTGCCGCCGGGTCATCGGCAGGTAGGGCGACGGGCTCACCGGCGGCAGCGGCTCCGCCGCGTGCAACGGGTTGACCAGCACGAAATCCGCGCCCAGCTCACGGCCGCTCCACACGGCGAGGTCGGCGAGGTCGTGCAGGTCACCGTGGCCCCACGAGGCACGGGACCGGACGGAGTAGAGCTGCACCGTGAAACCCCAGGACCTGCGGGCCGGAAACGGCGCCACGGCGCCCATCCCGTGTCCGCCGGCCCCGTGGTCCCTGAAGGCACCGTGATCCCCGAAGATCCCGTCATCACCGAGGGCGCTGAGCACCGCCGCCAGGGTCTCGTCGGCAACCTCGACATGGCGTCCCCGCCAGTCGTGGTAGGAGACCGCCACGCCGTGTTCGGCTGCCCTGCGCGTGAGTTCCGCCCGTGCTGTCATCGCACCAGTTTGCCCGACGGGGGATAGGGGAATCCCCGGCTCCAACCACGGAGCGCTCATCTGAGTCTTTAAGGCAGATGGACGCCGCACCGCGGCTCCCGTGCCAACAGGACGAAACGACCATGAAGTACCTCGTCGCCATCCCTCATACCTCCCGCCGGGTCGGCGCAGTCACCGCCGCTGCCTGCGCCGCCGGGCTCGTCATCGGCGCCGCGTTCGCGGCCAGCTCGCCGGGCCCCGCATCAGGCGCCGCGCTCGCGTCAGAGGCGGTGCGCGTCTCATCGGCCGCCGTTCCCGCGTGCCAGGCGAGCCAGCTCGGCGTCTGGATCGGCCTCGCCCAGGCGAACGGTGCTGCCGGGACCATCTACTATCCGCTGAACTTCACCAACGTGAGCGAGCGGACCTGCTCCCTGCGCGGCTTCCCCGGCGTCTCCGCGATCGACCGCAGCGGGCATCAGCTTGGCAGCCCCGCGGGCTGGGTTGCCAGGACAGCCGCGCATACCGTGGTGCTCGCCCCGGGTTCGACCGCGCACACGATCCTGCAGTACGGCGACGCCGAGGTGAGCTCGGCGCCCGGATGCGATCCGGTGAACACGGCGAACATGCTCCGCGTCTATCCGCCGGACCAGTACGACGCCACGGTCGCCGCGTTCGACCTACAAGTCTGCTCGCACGCCGGACCCGTCTACCTGCGCGTCGAGCCCATCTTGCCCGGCGTCGGCACGATAAACGGCTGAGTCAGGTTCCCGCCGCGATCCTGGAGTCCGTCAGCCCGCGACGGGCTCCAGGACGAACACCGGTATCTGGCGCGTCGTCTTCTGCTGGTACTCCGCGTAATTCGGGAAAACCGCCACCGCCCGCTGCCACCACTCGGCGCGTTCGGAACCGCTGAGCTCCCGGGCGGTCATGTCCTGCCTGTCCGGGCCATCCTGCACTTCCACCAGCGGGTTCGCGCGGAGGTTGTAGACCCACAGCGGATGCTCCGGGGCGCCGCCCTTGGAGGCCACCATGGCGTACCGGCCATCGTGTTCCACCCGCATCACCGGTGTCTTGCGCACCTTGCCGCTGGTAGCACCGAGGTTGGTGACCACCACGACCGGGATGCCGGTATCACGCAGCGTCGTGCCCTTGGTCCCGCCCGAACTCTCGTAAAGCTCGACATGATCGCGCACCCACGCCTGTGCGCTCGGCTCATATTCTCCTTGAACAGGCATACCGATAGTCAACACCAGGAACCCACGGCGTCGCACGTCAGGGTGAGTCCCACTTCCAATCATGCGGTGGTAGGTCGCGGAGCCATGAACCCGGCTGCGCTGCCTACTATGTACTTCGTGTAAGTCCGTAGCAGGATGCGAACACATCCGGCGATAACTCGACTGGGGACGAGATAAATGCTGAGGTCGCCATCCATGATAAAAAACCAGTCGATCAGTTCTGGATCATACGGAACGAGCGGCTCCCGGTTGCCGACTGAGTAGGGTCGTCGGCCGACTACTACCATCCAGCCGTCCTTGCTGCAGTACGTAGTCGTCTTAACCTGAACTCGCTTGATTTCGTCCGGCGTTGATACCAACAGGTCATGAATCGTTGGCTCCACCGGCAGCGCAACACTGAAACCGCAGAGCGAAAACCAGGACGCTGCGATGGAGGTTGCCGCATCGCGCAGGTGGCTGAGGTCCGGCTTTGCTGCGGATCGGCCCGGCAAGTTCGCTATGGGGTTCTCGAGGTGCGTAAGGTCTAGTCCGAGACGCATTGCCTGGGCTTTTACCCGCGTTCGACCATTACCGCTACTTGGTACCAGGCCGAGCGCGGTAAGCAGTTCATCCCATGATTGCGCGTCGATGACTGCTCGCCTTAGCTGTGCGTGGGACCAGGCGCGCTTTCTCCTGAAATGGGACGTATCAAGCCCGAGGTCTACGACGTGACGCCGTATTATCCTGATCGCCCCGGCGGAATTGGCATTTAGGCCAAGTGCACGCATTACTTCGCGCCAGTTCGCGGACGCTGCAACAGCATCTTTCAATTGGGTATCGGACCATGTGCGTTCGGACTTGGAAGGTGGAACCATATCCGCAACGTAGCACTAGGGTCTGACATTTTGACCTAGCGTTCGAACAAAACTGGTCGGGACGGGGAGATTTGAACTCCCGATCTCTGGTCCCCCAGACCAGCGCCTTAACCAAGCTGGGCCACGTCCCGTTGCGTCACAACTACGTTTTGTGTGACGCATACCTGCCTCAGCAGGCTCAGACAGCTTAGCGCAACCGCGCGGCTCTTTGGGACGTCCTCCCGTGGGCTTGCACCGCGCCGCGCCGTCCTCGGTGCGTCATTCCGGCCCGTAGGGAAAGTTACGATGTGTCGGGCATGGCGAGGGCGCTGTGCCCGTTGTAGCTACGAGTCCGGTTGTAGCTGTGAGTATGGCGTCGTCGGATCAGGCTGCACGCTGGCGGAAGGGCGGGCCGTTGAGAGTACGCGGGGCTCGCCGCTCAGGCGCCTACGACGACGGCTTCGCTGACGGGGGGAAACAGCGGCCCAGGCGGGCGCGGCGGTTCAGGTTCGCCTTCATGATCGCGAAGATCGTGGTCGCCGTGGTCGTGCTCCTGGCGCTCGTCGGCGGCGGGCTGTTCGTGCTGACTCCCTCGGCCAGCCAGGCCACCACGCTGGCCCAGGCCCAGGCCCGGGCCCACCACATCGCCTACCCCGGGGCGCCCGTCCCGCAGTATTTCGCGCAGGCTCTGGTGGCGACCGAGGATCATCGTTTCTATTCTGACCCGGGTGTGGACCCGCTCGCGATGGCCCGCGCGGCGGCCTCGTGGATCACCGGCGGCCAGGACCAGGGCGGAAGCACCATCGACCAGCAACTCGCCAAGAACCTGTACACCTCGGGCCGGAGCGGGTTCACGCAGGTGCTCGAGCAGCTGGCGCTGGCGGTCAAGCTCAACATGACCTACAGCCGGGCGGAGATACTGCGCCTCTACGCCGAGGTCGCGTACTACGGTAACGGCTACTACGGCCTGACCGCGGCGAGCTGCGGGTACTTCGGCCGCCCGCCGGACCAGCTGAACCTGGTGCAGGCGGCCATGCTGGCCGGCGTGGTGAACGCGCCGACCTACGACGACCCCCTGGTCTACCCGGGGCAGGCGCGGGCGCGGCTCGTGCACGTGATCGGCCGGATGGCCGCGGTGGGCTACCTGACCACGGCCCAGCAGAACGCGGCGCTCAAAGCGTCCCTGGACCTGCCGACCGTCCGCGGCTGCCAGTAACGAAGTACCGGCAGGCGGTCAGATGGCCGAGCTCTCCGGCTGCAGCTGCTCTGCGCCCAGCGGCTCCCCGGTGGCCATGGGGAAGACCCACATCCGGTAGGTGTACAGCCGGAACATGGTGGCCACGGTGATACCCAGCAGGTTCGCCACGTTGTAGGAGTAGGTGCCGGTCAGGCCGAGCCCGTACCGCGCCACCGCCACGAAGATGAGCTGGACGAGCAGCCCGACGCAGTTGAAGACGAAGAACAAGACGGACTCGCGGCGCAGGGCGTTGCCCTTGCGGTGCCGGAACGCCCAGTGCTTGTTGCCGAGAAAGGACAAGACCGTGGCGACGATGGTGGCGATCGCCACCGAGACGAGCTCATTAAGCCCCGCCCCGGAGTGCAGCACGTTGGCGCCGATGATGGTGATGGCGAAGGAGAGGAAGCCGACGACGCCGAACTTGGCTACCTCGTGTATCACCACCCTGAACCGGGCGTAAATTTCGCGGATGAGATCCACTCACTTCGTCCTTAGTCGGGTCCGTCCCGGTTAGACCAACCTTACCGGGCTGGCTGTGAGGGATCTGGGACGCGGCTTAAACCGTTCGAAGAATGTCATACCCCCCAGGTAGCCTGCATGAGGTGTCTGGAAGTCCTGAGGCCGACGTACTCGTGCGTGCGCGCGGCCTGACCAAGCGGTTCGGGAGCTTCACCGCGGTCGACGGGATCGACTTCGACCTGTACCGGGGGGAGGCGTTCGGCTTCCTCGGGCCGAACGGCGCGGGCAAGTCTTCCACGATGCGGATGATCGGCTGTGTCTCGCCGCCGACCAGCGGCGAGCTGACCATCTTCGGCCGTGATCCGGTCCGCGACGGGTCCGCGATCCGCGCCCGGCTCGGCGTGGTGCCGCAGGACGACACCCTGGACGTCGAGCTGACCGTCCAGGAGAACCTGCTCATCTACGGCCGGTACTTCGGCCTGCCCCGCCGCGTCATCAGGGAACGGACCACGGCGCTGCTGGATTTCGTCCAGCTCGCGGACCGCGCCAGGGACATGGTGGACCCGCTGTCCGGCGGCCTGAAACGACGTCTGACGATCGCCCGCTCCCTCATCAACGATCCCGAGATCCTGATCCTCGACGAGCCCACCACCGGGCTGGACCCGCAGGCCAGGCACGTGGTGTGGGACCGGCTGTTCCGGCTCAAGCAGCGTGGCGTCACGCTGATCCTGACCACGCACTACATGGACGAGGCCGAGCAGCTGTGCGACCGGCTGGTGGTCATGGACCACGGCAGGTTCGCCGCCGAGGGATCTCCCCGCGAGCTGATCACGCGCTACTGCTCCCCGGAAGTCCTCGAGCTGCGCTTCGATCCTGACCTGCACGAGTCGGCCGCTGACAAACTCAAAGATTTTCCAGCCGAACGGGCCGAGGTGCTTGCCGACCGGATACTCCTTTACGTCAGCGACGGGGACGCCGCCTTGGCCGCCGTGCACGCCAGCGGACTCGAGCCGCTCACCTCTTTGGTCCGCCGCGGCACGCTTGAGGATGTCTTCCTCCGCCTGACCGGCCGCAGGCTGGAGGACTGATGGCGGGCTGGCCGTCGCTATCCGGCCGTGCGTTCTTGTGCTGGCTGACGGTGTACCGGCGGATCTGGCGGGCCAGCATCTGGTCGAGCGTGCTCGGCCCGCTGTTCTACCTGGGTGCGCTGGGCGTCGGGCTCGGCTCGCTGGTGGACAAGCACGGGACGGCCAGCCTCGGCGGGGTGAGCTACCTGGCCTTCGTGGCTCCGGCCATCCTGGCGTCCAGCGCGATGAACACGGCGATGGGGCAGGCGAGCTATCCCGTGTTCGGCTCGGTCAAGTGGAACAAGATCTATATCGCGGCGCAGGCCTCGGCGCTGCGGCCGTCCGACATCTTCCGCGGTCACCTGATGTTCATGACGATGCGGATCGCGATGAACACCGCCGTCGTCACGGTGTTTATCTGGGCGTTCGGGGCCGCCAGGTCCGCCTGGGTGGTGCTGGCCTGGCCGGTCTCGGTGCTCACCGGGCTCGCCTTCGCCGCCCCGATCGCGGCCTGGGCGGTCACCTTGAAGCAGGAGAACTCCTTCGCCTACCTGTTCAGGTTCGGCCTGATGCCGCTGATGCTGTTCTCCGGCACGTTTTTCCCGCTGTCCCAGCTCCCGGCCTGGCTGCGCCCGATCGCCTACGTCACCCCCCTGTGGCACGGCGTCGCGCTGTGCCGCGCGCTCAGCCTGGGTACCGGGGTTCGCGCCGACCTGCTCGGCTCGCTCGGTCATGTCGCCTACCTGGCCGCGCTCGCGTCCATCGGGATCTGGGCCGGAGCCCGCACCTACCGCAGGCGCCTGTATGTCTAACGGGACGCTGCGGATGCTGCCTCCCGCCGGGCGGCTGGCCCGGCTCCGGCGCGGCGGCTCGCCGGGCGCGCAAGGGGGCGACCTGGGGAGCTTCCGCCTGATCGAGCGGCACGCCCGGGTCTACCGACACGCCTGGGTGCTGTTCGCATCCGGTATTTTCGAACCGCTGTTCTACCTGCTGTCCGTGGGGCTGGGCCTGGGCGTCCTGGTGGGCAAGGTGCCAGGTCCGGGCGGCCACCTGATCTCCTACCGGGATTTCGTCGCGCCCGGTCTGCTCGCGGTGTCCTCGATGAACGGCGCGATGTACGACTCGACGTTCAACATCTTCTTCCGGCTGAAGTACGCCAAGCTCTATGACGCCATCCTCGCCACCCCGATGCGGCCGGCCCAGGTCGCCCTCGGCGAGATCGGCTGGGCGCTGATCCGCGGCACCATTTACGCCGTGGCGTTCACGCTGGTCATGCTCGCGCTGGACCTGGTGCACTCCTGGTGGGCCGTGCTGGTCGTCCCGGTGGCGGTGCTGATCGGTTTCGCCTTCGCCGCCCTCGGCATGACGGGCACCACCTACATGAAGAGCTGGCAGGACTTCGACTACGTGATCTTGATCAGCATGCCGCTCTTCCTGTTCTCCGCGACTTTCTATCCGCTCAGCGTCTACCCGCGGGCGGTCCAGGTGATCGTCGAGTGCACGCCGCTGTATCAGGGCGTGGTGCTGCTGCGTGACCTGACCCAGGGAGTGGTCGGCCCCGGTCTGCTGTGGCGCGCGGCCTACCTGGCCGTGCTCGGCCTGGCCGGCCTGGCCGCGTCCGGCCGGCGCATCGGAAAACTCCTGCTCGTCTGACCTGCGTCCGGACAGGTAGGCTGCGTTAATGGGGGAGGAGCGGCGGACCTCACCTGGTGCCGGACAGGTCCTGCGGGGGACCGAGGCACTCACAGCGATGCCGGATCCGTCCGTCCCTAAAAGTGACCTTATAGTCGCTCAAAGTGAGATTTTCTCGGCGCCGATCCCTGGCGTCTACCGGGATCCGGTCACCTGGGCGATCGTGCTGGCCGTCTTCGGCTCGTACGCGGCGCTCTCGCTGTTCCGGTTGCTGCAGCTCAACCCCACCTCGTGGGATCTCGGCATCTACACCGAATACGTCAAGCAGTACGCACACCTCAAGGCACCGGTCGTCGATATCAGGGCCGCGGGATTCAACCTGCTCGGCGATCACTTCCAGCCGATCGTGGCGCTCTTGGCCCCGATCTTCCGCGTTTTCCCCTCGGCCGCGACGTTGCTCATCGCCCAGGCGCTGCTGGCCGCGTTGTCCGTTTTCCCGGTGAGCCAGCTCGCGCGCGAGAAGCTCGGCGTCGGTCCCGGCCGCGCGATCGCGCTCGCGTACGGGTTCTGCTGGGGCCTGCAGCAGATGGTCGAGTTCGACTTCCACGAGATCGCGTTCGCGGTCCCGCTGCTGGCCTTCTCGCTGTCCGCGCTGGTTCGCGGGCATCTCAAGGCCGCGACCTGGTGGGCGCTTCCGCTGGTCTTCGTCAAAGAAGACCAGGGCTTCACCGTGGCCGCCATCGGCCTCTACCTGATCATTGCGGGCCTGCGCGCGAGCGGGCCGGCCCCCGCGACCAGTGGCCCGCAGGAGCGCGGGAGCACCGGCGGCGTGCCCGCGAACCAGGACCCGGACGGGCTCAGGCGGATGAGGGCCGGGTTGCTCCTGCTGATCTGGGGCTTCGGCTGGTCATTCCTGGCNNGCGCCGGGCGGGCACCTTTCGGCGCTGGGCCTGGTCGAGCAGTTCCTGCACGCCTGGCCCGACAAGCTGCAGACGATCGTGCTGCTCCTGCTGCCGACCGCGTTCATCGCGCTCAGGTCGCCGCTCGCGCTGATCGCGGTACCGAGCCTGCTGCTGCGTTTTCTGTCCACGAACAGCAGCTTCTGGGGCACGTTCTGGCACTACAACGCGACCATCATGCCGATCGTCTTCATCGCGGCCATCGACGCGCTGGTCCGGATCCGGGCCGCCATGGACTCCGATGATCCGGGCGGATTCGCGAGCTGGGCCAGCGGCCGGCGCGGCCCGTGGTGCGCGATCCTCGCCGGAGCCAGGCATTACGGCGTGGCCATGATGCTCGCGATCGCCGTCCCGCTGGCCTTCTACTTCCCGCTCAGCAACCTGTGGAATGCGCAGACCTACCGGATCAGCCCGCATGTCGCCGCGGCCGAGGCGGCCATGGCCAAGGTTCCCGATGGGGCCACCGTGCAGACCACGCTGGATCTCCTCGCCCCGCTGGCNNAATGTCCCCGCCTTCATCGCCCAGCTCTACCCGCATCACGTGTACACCCAGATCTTCTCCTCCGGCGACGTCTACGTCTTCCGCCTGACGAGCTGACCGCGTCTTTTGACCAGGGCGGGTTCGTTAGCGAGCCGGAGCCAGCCAGCCAGAAGCGGGGGAGCCGGAGCGGACAACCGTACTGGTGAGTAGATAAGGTGCAAGGAGACCCTGTGGAAGCGGCCCTATAGGAGGTTGTGCTCCATGGACTTTGGCTATGACGCCAGGACGCTCGACTTGCGCAAGCAACTGCTCGCCTTCATGGAGGAGCAGGTCTACCCGGCCGAGGCGGTGTTCGCCGAACAGGTAGCCGCCGCGGCCGCCCAGGGGCATCGGTGGGAACGGGCGCCGGTCACCGCGGAGCTCAAGGCGCAGGCCCGCAGCCGCGGGCTGTGGAACCTCTTCCTGACCGGCAAGGCGGCGGCCGCGGTCCGCACGCTGGACGAGGCTAGCCTGCCGGACCCGCCGCTGACCAACCTGCAGTACGCGCCGCTCGCCGAGATCACCGGGTGGAGCCCCGCGCTGGCGCCTGAGGCGCTGAACTGCGCCGCGCCCGACACCGGCAACATGGAGGTGCTGGCCGAGTTCGGGTCACCGGAGCAGCAGGATCGCTGGCTCCGGCCGCTGCTCGAAGGCACGATCAGATCGGCGTTCTGCATGACCGAGCCCGCCGTGGCCTCCAGCGATGCGACGAACATCGCCACCACGATCACACCGGACGGCGACGGCTACGTGATCAACGGCCGCAAGTGGTGGTCGAGCGGCGCGATGAATCCCGACTGCAAGATTTTCATCGTGATGGGAGTGACCAGCGGGCCCGATGCCGAGGGACACGGCCGGCACTCCATGATCCTGGTGCCGAGTGACACGCCGGGGATAGCGATCAAGCGGGGAATGACCGTCTTCGGTTACGACGACGGGCCGCACGGCGGGCACGCGGAGATCGTGTTCGATGACGTCCGGGTCCCGCGGGAGAACCTGATCGCGGGCGAGGGCGACGGGTTCGCGATCGCCCAGGCCCGGCTGGGTCCCGGCCGCATTCACCATTGCATGCGGTTGATCGGCGCCGCTGAACGCGCGCTTGAACTGATGTGCAGGCGGGCCGCCACCCGCACCGCCTTCGGCAAGACCCTGGCCGAGCAGGGAGTCGTCCAGGAGTGGATCGCCGAATCCAGGGTCAGGATCGAGCAGGCACGGCTGCTCGTGCTGAAGACGGCCTGGCTGATGGACACCGTGGGGAACAAGGGCGCGCACACCGAGATCCAGGCGATCAAGATCGCTACTCCGGCCATGTCCGAGTGGGTAATCGACAAGGCGATCCAGACCCACGGCGGCGGCGGGGTGAGTCAGGAGTTCCCGCTGGCCCAGCTGTGGGCCAGCGCGCGCTCGCTCAGGTTCGCCGACGGTCCGGACGAGGTGCACAAGAGGTCCCTGGCCCGCCGCGAGCTCAGGAAGGCCACAAGCTAGACGAGGAAAACCGAGGAACGTCACCGGATTGAAGCACCACGACCCGTTCAGGAATTAAAAGGAGAGAACTTAAGTGACAGACAGAATCGCGATCGTGACCGGCTCCGCCCGCGGCATCGGTGCCGCGACGGCACGCAGGCTGGCCGCGGACGGGATGGCCGTGGCGATCCTCGACCTGGACGAGGCGGCGTGCGCGGGGACGGTGAAGGAGATCGCCGACGCGGGCGGCCGCGCGGTCGCGGTGGGTGCCGACGTGAGCGACAGCGAGCAGGTCAAGGCCGCGGTGGAGCGGGTGGCCGCCGAGCTGGGCGAACCGACGGTGCTGGTCAACAACGCGGGGGTGATCCGGGACAACCTGCTGTTCAAGATGACCGAGACCGACTGGGACACGGTGCTCGGGGTGCACCTGCGCGGCGCCTTCCTGATGAGCCGGGCGGTGCAGAAGCACATGGTCGATCAGCGTTACGGGCGCATCGTCAACCTGTCCTCCACCTCGGCGCTCGGAAACCGCGGGCAGGTCAACTACTCCGCCGCCAAGGCCGGCCTGCAGGGTTTCACCAAGACCCTGGCCATCGAGCTCGGGCCGTTCGGGGTCACCGCCAACGCGGTCGCGCCGGGGTTCATCGCCACCGAAATGACAGCCACGACAGCGGCGCGGATGGGCATGCCGTTCGAGGACTTCAAGCAGGCCGCTTCGGGGCAGATCCCGGTCCGGCGGGTGGGCCAGCCCGAAGACGTGGCGCACACCATCTCGTTCCTGGTCAGCGAGGGCGCTGGCTTCGTGTCCGGCCAGGTCATCTACGTCGCTGGAGGCCCGCGGTGCTAACGGAGGCCCAGACCAGCCCGGACGCGCTCGCCGAACGGGTCCGGGCGTTCCTGGCCGAGCACGACCCGGCGGAACTGCCGAAGCAGGAGTTCCTCAACGCACGGTTCGATGCGGGCCTGGCCTGGGTGCACTACCCGGAAGGCCTCGGCGGGCTCGGCGTCTCGCGCACGCTGCAAGGTGTCGTCGACGCCGCGTTCGCCGCCGCGGGCGCACCGGCCAACGACCCGGAGCGTAACGGCATCGGCCTGGGCATGGCCGCCCCGACCATTCTCGCGTACGGCAACGATGAGCAGCAGAAACGCTGGCTGCGCAAGCTGTGGACGGCCGAGGAAGTCTGGTGCCAGCTGTTCAGCGAGCCCGGCGCGGGCAGCGACCTGGCCGCGCTGGCCACCCGCGCCGTTCCGGACGGCGACAGCTGGATCGTCTCGGGGCAGAAGGTGTGGACGTCGCAGGCGCATCAGGCCCGGCGCGCGCTGCTGGTCACCCGCACCGACCCTGACGTGCCCAAACACCAGGGGCTCACGTACTTCTCCGTGGACATGACCGCCCCTGGCGTCGACGTCAGGCCGCTGCGCCAGCTCACCGGCGAGGCCGAGTTCAACGAGGTGTTCCTGACCGACGTGCGGATCCCCGACGCGGACCGGATCGGTCAGGTCGGCGAGGGCTGGAAGGTCGCCAACGCCACTCTGATGAGCGAGCGGGTCAGCATCGGCGCCTCCCGCGCGCAGCCGCGGGAAAGCGGCATGATCTTCCCGACCGTCCGGACCTGGCGTTCGCGCCCCGAGCTGCGCACGCCGGGCCTGCACGACCGGCTGCTGCGGCTGTGGACCGAGGCGGAGGTGGCCCGGCTGGCATCCGAGCGGCTGCGCCAGCAGCTCGCCGCGGGCAAGCCCGGCCCCGAGGGTTCCGCCGCCAAGCTGGTCTTCGCCCGGCTCAACCAGGAGATATCTGGCTTCGAGGTCGAGCTCGCCGGGAGCGACGGCCTGCGCTACGACGACTGGACCATGCGCCGCCCCGGACACGCCAACTTCTTCGGCCGCGGCCCCGGTTACCGCTACCTGCGCGCCCGCGGCAACTCGATCGAGGGCGGCACCTCAGAGATCCTGCGCAACATCATCGCCGAGCGCGTGCTCGGCCTGCCCAGCGAGCCCCGCGTGGACAAAGACGTGCCATGGAAGGACCTGCCCCGATGAGCGATTCCCTTCCTGATCTGCTTTCTTCTGATGCCGAACGGGCCCTGGCGGACAGCCTCAGCTCCCTGCTCGCCGACCGGGGCGGCCTGGACAAGGCGCTGGCCCGCGCCGAGTCCGGCCAGACCTACGATGACGGCTTGTGGCAGAGCGTCGCCGCGGACCTGGGTTGCGCGGGGCTGCTGATACCCGAGGGCAACGGCGGGGCCGGTGCCTCCTACCGGGAGGCAGCGGCCGCCGCGGAGGCGCTGGCCGCCTTCGTCGCCCCGGTGCCCTTCCTGGGCAGCGCCGTGGTGGCGACCGCCGCCCTGCTGAGCATCGCGTCCGGCGCGGGGGAGAGCACGGCCTCGGCGCGGGCCGTGACGGACCTGCTCGCCCGGCTGGCGGAAGGCGATGTGACGGCAGCGGTGGCGATCCCGTTCGCCACCGCGCCCGGCGCGGGCTACCCGGCCTCGGTCCGGCTGACCGGGACCCAGGCCGGTGACGCGGCGGCCGGCATCGCCCGGCTGCGTGGCATGGTCACCGGGGTCGCGGACGCGCTGCCCGCCGGCGTGCTGCTCGTCCCGGCCGACGGCGTGCCACACGGGCTGTACCTGGTCGACATGGCCGCGCCGGGGGTGGCCAAGCGGCCGGTGGTGTCGCTGGACATGACCAGGCAGCTGTGCGACGTGTCGCTCGACGACGCCCCCGGCACGCTGATCGCATCCGGTCCGGTGGCGTCGCGGGCCATCGAGGCGGCCCTGGCCGCGGGGGCGGGCGTGCTGGCTTCGGAGCAGGTCGGGCTGGCGCAGCACTGCCTGGACATGACGGTCGCGTACGTCAAGGAGCGTCGTCAGTTCGCCCGGCCGGTCGGCTCGTTCCAGGCGCTCAAGCACCGGCTGGCGGATCTGTGGGTGGAGGTCACCCAGGCCCGCGCGGCGGCCAGGTACGCGGCGGCCTGCCTGGCCTCCGGCGACCCTGACGCCAAGGTCGCGGTGGCTCTGGCCCAGGCCTACTGCTCGGAGGTCGCGGTACACGCCGCGGAGGAATGCGTGCAGCTGCACGGCGGTATCGGCTTCACCTGGGAACACCCCGCGCACCTGTACCTGAAGCGCGCCAAGGCGGACTCGATCGCCTTCGGCACCGCCGACGCGCACCGCGCCGCGCTGGCGTCCCTGGCCAACCTGCCGGGGCGGTGAGCGCGGGGTAAAGGCGGTCGGGCGGCATCCAGGCATGGCACCAGAAAAGGCCGGCTAAATCGAATCGGTGCTGACCTGTCCTGCGGTCCGCCGTCGGTCGCGGCCGTCTGACTGCGCACAATTAATAGCGCGGGAAAATCTCAGTCGTGCCGATGACGGCGGGGTTAGATGTCAGGCACCATCGCCGCTGTACCCGCTGGTGCTTGCACGTTTGCTCTGGTCACGGCCGGTACAACGGCCGGCGCCGCGTCCTGGATGAGGTCGGCGTCGGCCAGCTCAGCCCCAGCGGCATGGGCGCTGAGTTCTGCCGTCCTGCGCAGCGAAACGGCGGCCATAATCGTGCTCCGATATACCGTCATGGCCGTTCCGGGGATCTTCGCGCGCGAGAGGTACTGTCGTTCGTCAGGGTCAGGAAACAGCGCACGATAAGCCGGGTAATTCTGCCTGGCCGAACATGGGTTACCTGCGGTGGCAGGCACCGGCCGGCCAGCGGGGGCACCGGCGGTCACGGTGCTCGGAGCCCGGGCGGGCTAGCAGCTCCCGGCCGCCGCGGTGCTTACCTGGTCCTGTTCGTCGGTTTACCTGGTCCCGGTTCGTCGCGGTAAGCGCTTCCCGCCTCGGTGTGGCGGGTATGAGACGGTTTGCCTCCAGGGCAAGTATCGTCTCTGTTACGGAAATATGACATGACGCGGATCCCCCTGCCCACAAGGGTTTTTACGTCCCGGAGGCAGCTCCGCCTAGGTCATCAGGGCATCTACGGTGACATGTCGAATTAACGCTGCCCCCCACTCGTTACCGGTTGCGTAACAACCGAGAAATACGCCCGAAACTCGCGCATGGGACACATGCCTTGCAGGAATTACGGAGCGGCCGGGGTATAGCCATCAGAAGTTGGACCCCAGAAGGCCCAATTGCCCCACGGAGGCGTAGTGAACCCATATCCCAGCTGGCTTAGCTCAGGGGATAACTCCTGGCAGATGACAGCTGCAACGCTGGTCGGGCTGATGTCCATCCCGGCTCTGGCCGTGTTGTATGGCGGCCTGGTACAGAAGAAGTGGGCCATGAACACCGTGATCATGGTGTTCGCGACCTTCGCATTGACCCTGATCACCTGGGTTCTGTGGGCCTTCAAGATGGGCTTCGGCACCCCGTTGATCAGCACGTTTGTCGGTGACCCCCGGACGGTGCTCGGCGCCGCCGCCGAGGAGGGCCAGGCGAACATCCCGCTGCTTGACGGCCTGATGCCCGCGTTCAGGTTCCCCGAGGCGTCCCTGGTCTACTTCCAGTTCGTGTTCGCAGCGATCACGCCGATCTTGTTCATCGGCAGCGTCCTCGGCCGGATCAGCCTGAAGGCCTGGATGATCTTTGTGCCGCTCTGGATCACGTTCGCCTACGCGGTGAACGCGTTCCTGCTGTGGGGCGGCGGCTACTGGGCGGGCAAGGGCGCGCTCGACTTCTCCGGTGGCTACGTTATCCACCTGGCCGCGGGCGTGTCCGGCTTCACCGCGGCTTGGGTCATCGGGCCGAGGCTCAAGCGCGACCGCGAGCGTGCCGTGCCGAACAATTTGTTGTTCGTCGCGGTCGGAGCCGGGATCTTGTGGCTCGGCTGGAACGGNNGACCCCTACTTCGCCAGCCAGGACGCCGCGGGTGCGGTGATCAACACCAACCTCGCGACCGCATGCGCCATGATGACCTGGATCTTCATGGACATGTTCCTGAGCAAGGAGAAGAAGGCAACCTTCCTCGGCGGCCTCAACGGCTTGATCTGCGGCCTGGTCGGCATCACACCCGCGGCTGGGTACGTGAACGGCGTCGGTGCCATCGTGATCGGGGTGGTCTGCTCCGCGATCGTCTGGGTGGCCTGGTACACCCTGCCGAAGTACGTGTGGCCGTTCAACAAGGTCGACGATGCGCTCGGTGTGGTGTACACGCACGGTATCGCCGGATTGTTCGGCGGCTTGCTGGTCGGCTTGCTGGCGGACCCGAGGATGATCGAGTACGTCGGGTTGGGCAAGAATCCCTCGATAGCTGGGACCGGCTTGTTCTACGGGCACCCGAAGCAGCTGGCCATCCAGGCCGGCGCCGCGCTCACCATCATCATCTGGGACTCCGTTGTCACCTTCATCCTGCTGAAGGGAATCGGGCTGTTCGTCAAGCTCCGGATACCAGACGAGGACCTGGAGATCGGCGACGTGGCGGTGCACGGCGAGGAGGCCTACCCGTCCGAGGATCTGGTCAGCGTCGGCAGCTCGCTGGCCGACGAATCATCCCCGACGTCGATGGAGCCGTCGACGGCGCGCACAGCGGACGAGGTGTAGCTTGCCCCGCTCCTAAAACCTGCGCTGCGTGCGGCCGCAGCGCAAAACCGGGCGCGCGTCCGGGTACCCCAAGCGGGTGCCCGGGCGCGCGATCGGCGTGTAAGGGCTCAGTGGCCCGTCCAGCCAGGCACGTATCGCGCCGCGGCCTGATCCGTCCGAGCAGGATTGATACTGGCCCCGCCGTTGTTTCCGGGTAGGAAAGGCCGGCGGATCATGACGGTAACCTGACTGGCGGGGTGAGAGTATGACCAAGCCTGTTGTCACGGCA
>PMOU01000384.1 GCA_003161205.1 Actinomycetota bacterium
AAGGCACACCGACGCGGGGTGGAGCAGTTCGGTAGCTCGCTGGGCTCATAACCCAGAGGTCGCAGGTTCAAATCCTGCCCCCGCTACCAAGGCCAGAGGTCGGATCTGAACAAGGATCCGACCTCTCGCTTGTTCCCTGCGCCCAGCGGCTTCCGGTTGCCGCGTAGATGCGCAGCTGGCGGTTCTGGCGCTTGCGGACCTCGGCCAGGCGCCGCGCCCTGACCTCAGCGATCATGTGATCAGCGCCTTGTCGGATCTCGCGCTTCTCGTCCGGCGAGAAGTCGAACTCCTCCACCAGGTCGTCCCAGTACCTTGCGCCCGGGTTGTTCAGCGGAGGCTGGCTCATTTCTTTCCCTCAATCCTCAAGTGCTCGGTGTAGGCATCCTCGGCTCACGGGATGGCGGTCTTGTACCAGTCCGACCACTTCCCCGCCGCCGTCCAGAATCGCTTCAATCTCATCGATCGCAGCGGGATAGAGGTGCTGGCGGCCTGAGAGCGGGATGGCATTGCCTTCGTGCCGTTCTTTCCCCTGGCGGTCGGTTTCCTCGGCGGACTCGAGGTGCTTACGCGGCCAGCCGAGCGGCTCGACGTCTCCACGTCGGCGGTAGCCCTGGCCTGGCCGCTTCGGCGCTCGCCGGTGATGATCCCGATCCCGGGCACCAAATCGCTGGAGCACCTGGGCGATAACATCCGCGCGACCGAGGTCGCGACGCAGCTGACCGACGAAGAGGTCCGCGCGCTGGCCGAGGTCGAGGACGAAGAGTCCGCGACGCTGAGCATGATGTCGACCCAGATGGCTGACGCTTTGGGGCGTCGTCGGCGCGGTTCGTCCCCGAGTGCGGCCATGCAGACCTGACCAGCGCGACGAGCCCGCAAGATCCGTCCCGCCGCGAGCCGGACCGTCGGCACCTCAGGTGGCGCAACGCACTGTGACATTACGCACACTGACTGCAGAGCGCCTCGCGACCCGGACCGGTCACGCCGAGGTGCTGGATGAACAAGTGGAGCCGGGGCGGCCCAGGGACACATGTGACCGGTTAAGTGGTCACTTTCGGCCGTTGCGCAAGACATGATGGTGTGCGTAGCCTCCGTAACAGTACGGATCCGCACTGGAACGGATAGTAAGTTGAACGGGCAGCGTGGGAGACGCTGCGGGGAGGGGACACCAAATGACTGTTGAGCTCGGTTTAACAAGTACGCGTAGCCGCCCGGAGGGATCGCGGGGCGATCTGTTCGCCGGCGGCCGCAGCGACGCCCTCGGCGTGCTGCGGCTGGAGTGGGGTCACGCCTACGTGATCGACATCGACAGCACCGGCCGCTGGCTGGCACTGCGAAAAGACGGGCTGCCAGCCCCGGCGGGCCGCGGACCCGGGCAGCTCCGCGCCGCGATCATCAAGGACTACGCGGCCAGGCCGGTGACGGCACGGTGAGCGCCGGAGACCGCCCGGCGCTGCTGCTTGCCTTGGACGAAGCGTGGCTCCGCCCCAGGTGCGAGGCGTTCAAGCGGGCCCATCGGGGTACGCAGTTCGCTCACCTCGGCGCTATGGCCCAGGCCTGGGTGCCGCGGAGAAACGGCAGCAGGACCATTACCAGGGCAAGCATGGGTGATGTCCTGGAAGCGCTAGAGGAGATCTACGGCCCAAGCGCGTAGCCAGGGAACCACAAGCCCTGCGCCTTCTGGCTCAGCTGGCCGGCCGGCCCGCGGGGAACAGCGGGTTGAAATCGTTGTGGACCACCGCGACGGCGAGCTCGGTGAGCTTGATGTTCTGGTCCCGGGCGTAGAGCCGCAGCGCGGCGAACGCGGCCTCCATCGACAGCCCGTTCCGTTCGGCCAGGATTCCTTTCGCCTGTTCGATGACGACCCGGCTGTTGAGTGCGCGCTGTAGATGCTCGGCCAGCATGGCACTGCGATGGGCGGAGCGTTGCTTGAGGATGCCAATGGTGGCCATGTCCGCCAGCGCTTGCGCCAGCTGCTGGTCGCCCGTGGTCACCGAGACGGCGCGCTCGTGGAACAGGTTCAGCCCGCCGATCGTCTGCTGCCGCAGCCGCAGTGGGAGCGCCACAACGGACCGGAAGCCGGCCTCTAGGGCGAACGACGCGAACAGCGGCCAGCGCACGCGGTCGGCTTCGAGGTCGGCGCTGACCACCGGCGCGCCGCCGCGGACGCAGTCCAGGCACGGACCCTCGTCGTTCTGCACCTGGAAGACCTCGAGCAGCCGGGTTTCCTCACTGGAGGACGCGACGACGGCGAGGTTGCCCTGCTGGTCATCGAGCAGCAGCCCGGCCGCGGTGACGCCAAGCAGGCGAACACAGGCGACGGCGAGCCGGTCGAGCAGGTCGACGATGTCGTAGTCTTCGACCAGGCTGTCCGCGAGCATCACGAAGGTACGGGCGAGTTCCTGCTCGCGGCTGAGTCCTGCCCCAGCTGCCTTGACTGGGTCGGCCGGCTCGGAGGGTTCGCTCATCGGTCCTTCACCGGAAAGCGCAGGCGACGCTCGACGACGTCTTTCGCGACGTCGGCGACCGGGCGGCCGGTGGCGAAGGCGTGAGCGCGCAGCATCAGGAGGGCCTCGTCGATGCTCACGCCCGCCTGGACCTTGACCATGCCGCTGGCCTGGTGCACCTGCATCTGGTAGGCGGCTCGGCCGTCCGTGGTATCGGTGAAACTGGTGGTGTAGCCGGAGTCGAGCTGCAGCAGCGCGACCGCGGCGGCCCCCGCGGCCGTCAGCGCCGCGGAGAGCTGACCGGCGGTCAGATTGCCGGGCAGGTCGCGGTAGAGATCCAGGGCGCCGACGCTGACGACCCCGATCCGCAGCGGCAACGCGAACAGGGCCCGGGCCCCGGCGGCCGCGGCGCCCTCGGTGAACGCCGGCCAGCGCTCGAGCGCCCTGGCTGCGGGCTCGTGCAGATCATCGACCAGGACCGGCTTGCCGCCCGTCACGGCCTCGACGCAGGCGCCCTCGCCGAGAGTGAACTGAAGGTCCTCGATCCGGGCGGACACCTGGTCCGTCGCGCAGACGACACCCCGGTTACCGGTGGCCGTGACCATCGAGATGCCAGCACCGGAAACTCCCAGGAGCTCGGCGCAAAGCTGGCAGATATGGCGGGACCGCTCAGCACCCTCGGCCGGCCCTTGGGCCAGCATGCGTGTCCAGCGCTCCAGGCTAACCACGGCCAGGCCCCCTAAAGCCAGAGTCGCTGTGCGTCGTCCTTCAGCTGCGGGCGGGTGCACAGCAGCCGTCATCAGAATTCACTTCCTACCAGGCCGGGAATCTCGCAGGACCAGCATGTACCAACGGGCGGAAGAAGGCGAATTCGTCATAACGGCGGCACCGGCCGCTAACTGCCGGGGCCCGGTCGCTGCATGCTGGGCACCTTCAGCACCATCGCGGCCGCGTCGTCGCTGAACTGCCCGCCGCTGAATGTCAGCGTGGCGAGCTGGATGGCCTCCGCCATGGCGGCTGCGGTCAGATCGCCTAGCCGGGCGACCAGGCTGCGGAGCCGCTCATCGCCGTACAGGCCACGGTGGAGACCACCGCGGGCCTCGGTGACACCATCGGAAAACAAGATCAGGCTGTCACCGGCCCGCAGCAGCCGCTGCGAGTCATGCAACTCTGGATTATCCAGCACCCCCAGCAGCGCTCCCGGCCGTCCGAATTCATGCACCTGACCGCTCGCGGTACGCACCAGCGCCAGGGGGTGACCCGCGGAACTGACCCGCACCATGGCCCCGCCGCGGACCGGCCGCACCGCGGCGTAGATCGCGGTCACGAAACGCGGGTCCTCGGTCGGCCAGTCCAGCAGCACCTGATTCAGGTCGGACAGGAGCAGGCTCGGCCGGGTCTGCCTGCGGGCTAGCGCCCGGAGGGTATAGCGGGCCAGCGCGGTGCGCCTGGCGGCGGCCGGGCCCTTGCCGCACACATCCCCGACCACGATTCCCCATGTCCCCCCGGCCGACGGGAACACATCGCAGAAATCCCCGAGGACCTCGGCCCCTGTCCCGCCGGCCGCCTGCCGCGCCGCGACCTGCAGGCCCGCGATATCCGGTAGCCGCGGTGGCAGCAGACTCTCTTCCAGCACCCGGGCCAGGGCGGCTCGTTCGGTGCTGTGGGCCAGGGCGGCGCGCAAGGCAACTTCGCCCGAGGCGACCTCGGCCAGGGTCTCCAGCACCGCGACGTCGCTGACACTCCACTGCCGCGCCACCTGGTCAGCAACCCAGAGCACTCCCGCCACGCTGCTGTCCCAGTCACGTACCGGGACCCCGGCCCAGGCCGCCACGTTCGCCGGCCGAGGCCGGGTACCGCTGCTCAGGCGCCGGTCCGCCCGGGTGTCGTCGATGATCAGTTTGTCCTCGGAGCCGACGACGTCCGCGCACAGCCATTGTTCATACGGGCTCAGCTGACCGCCGTTACCTGGACCGTGCGGGCCGAGACCAGCGAAGGTGACCGACGCCGCCGGGACGTCCAGGGCCGCGGCCGCCACCATCGCCACCCGGTACAGCGACTCCGTCGAGCCGGCCGCCAGCAGATCACCCTGCTCGTTCGGCGCCGACCCGGATCCGTGCTGATCCAGCAGCGCGGGATCCGGCAGGACGTCGGCCCAGCCGGAGACTGGACCCGATTCACGATCGGTGATTGACATATCCTCCCCGATTCGCCAGCCTAATGGCATTTTCTGCCAATGTGGCGAGGCGGGGTCTCGACCTCAAGGGCCCATTCTAACCACAGAGATCCTGGTTGAGATGCCCGTTAAGCAGAATTCAAGGTGGTAAGCATTTTAACCCCAGGATCTTTCGGAAGCTCACGAAATGAGCACTTTGTGCCACTTCGTCCAAAGGGAATACAGCGTAAACCGCAGGTAAGCATGGAAAAATTGGCACATGTCAAGAAAGAGATTATTTATCCTTGAGGCTGGAATTCGATCGGTGCCCGCCGGACATCTCGCGGGCTGCGCAAAGATATAAGCCCGCGGCCTCCGCGCCGCTGACGGAATGGCTGATAATGGAGCCCAGCACCCAGCTGAGCCCGAAGCCCGCCAGCAGCGCAGGGCGGCGGCGCAGTGGCGGGCGGTCGAGGAGTGCGGCCGGGCCCGCGGCTCCGCGCGGTCCACCTGACCGGGCGTGGGTCTGGCGCCTATCGGGATGGCGGCGCTTGCGGTGCCCGGGGTCCGTGTTGCCGAGGCGGCAGGGTTGCCTTGGCAACACGGACCCGCTGTGTCACTCGCGTACCCGCCGCAGGGAGGCGGATCGCGCTGTGAAGCAGGGGCTCGGATTGAGGTATGCCCGGTCACCTGCCGCCCATGCGCCGGAAGAAGTTCAGTTGTGGTTAAGATTGCGCCGGTCAGTGTCGGTCGGCGCCGGTTAGCGCGCGGTGACGCGCAGCCGGGCCCAGGAGTTGTTGACGTAGCCCTTGGGGTTCCATACGTGCTCCGGCGATTCGGGCTGGAGGGCGGCCGTCGTATCCCAGGCTCGGACGGTGAGCTGGGTTTCGCCCACGGGCAGGTCGATGATCGTGCGCCAGTGCCGCCAGGCCCAGGGGCCGGCCTCACGGTCCAGCTCGGCCTGGCGCCAGCGGTGCCCGCCGTCGGCGGAGACGTCCACCCGGGCGATGCCGCGGTCATCGCCGGCGTAGGCATAGCCGGTTACCTCGGTCGGGCCGGCCCGTAGCACGGAGCGGCCGTCCGGCCGCAGGATGTCGGCATTGACGGCGACCGCGCCTAGCGCAAGCCCGACGCCGGGACGGCCCGAACGCGGGTCGGCCTCGGCCGGCAGCAGCCGGTAGACGCGGGCCTGGAAGTAGTTGCCCGACGGCTGGTCCTGGACGGTGATCTGGTCGACCCACTTGACGCTGCGGGCGCCGATGTAACCGGGCACCAGTACGCGCACCGGGGCACCGTGCATCGCGGGCAGCGGCTGCCCGTTCATCGCCCAGGCCAGCATGACCTCTCCCGCCAGCGCCTTGGCCAGCGGAATCGAGCCGCCGAACGGCTGCGGCGGATCAGCGTCCGCGGCCACGTCCGGGGCTCCGAAGGCGACGTGCCCGGCGCCCGGCCGTACCCCGGCGCCGGCCAGCACCCGGGCCAGGCTGACCCCGGTCCACTCGGCCGTGGAGGTGGCTCCGGGTCCCCAGGGCGCCTCCCCTGGAATGTCCCTGACCTCGATCAGCCCGGCCCGCCGGTTGCCCGCGCACTGCAGGGTGACGGTCAGCGTCTGCGCCGGGTAGCCGGACTGCAGGTCGGCCAGCGAGAGCTCAAGGGTCCGGGCCACCGCGCCGTCGACCCGCAGCCGCCACGCACCCGGGTCGATGACCGGGATCGGGCCGTGGTTACGGCCGTAGAACGCGTCCACCGGGGTCAGCATCCGGTCCGCCAGGGCCCCCCGGGGCGGCTCGGCGTTGTAAGGGTCGGCTTGATGGACGATCATGTCGTCCCGTTTGCCCCACAGTCCCATGATCATCTCCCCGGAGGGAGCGTATTCCGCCCGGGGTTCTCGCCGGTAACCGGGTCAGGGACCTCAGGGCAGCGGGACGATGTCGGGCGCGCCGAGCCGGGCGGCTTCGGCGGTGGTGTCGTCGGGTTTGGTCTGCGAGTCGCGCTCGGCCTGGACCCGCAGCAGATAGTGCTCGATCTCCCGCTGTTTCTGCTCCTCGTCCCAGCCCAGCGGGCCCGCCATCAGGCCGGCCACGGTGGGGGCGGCGGCCACGCCGCGGTCCCAGGACTCGATCGAGATCCGGGTGCGCCGGGCCAGCACGTCGTCCAGATGGCGGGCGCCCTCGTGGGTCACTGCGTAGAGCGCCTCGACCTGCAGGTAGTCATCCGCGCCGGGCAGCGCGGTCGCCAGCGACGGCTCGTCCCGCACCATATCCAGCAGCTCATGCACGCAGGAGCCGTAGCGGTTGAGCAGGTGCTCGATGCGGGCGACGTGAACGCCGGCGGACACCCCCAGCGCGCGGCGCTGATTCCACAGCGCCCGGTACCCGTCGGCGCCGAGCAACGGCACCTCGTCGGTGCAGGAATCCGGCACCCGGGCGTCGAGGCCGCGGACCGCCTCGTCCACCGCGTCGGCGGCCATCACCCGGTAGGTGGTGTACTTACCGCCCGCGACCACGACCAGGCCGGGCACCGGGTGGCCCACGATGTGCTCGCGCGACAGCTTCGACGTCGACTCGGACTCACCGGACAGCAGCGGCCGCAGCCCGGCGTAGACGCCTTCGACGTCCTCCCGGGTGAGCGGTGAATTGATGACCGCGTTGACGTGCTCGAGCAGGTAGTCGATGTCGCTGGCGCTAGCGGCCGGGTGGGCCTTTTCCAGCGACCATTCGGTGTCGGTCGTGCCGATGATCCAGTGCCGTCCCCACGGGATGATGAACAGCACGCTCTTTTCGGTCCGCAGGATGATCCCGGTGTTGGACTGCAGCCGGTCGCGGGGCACCACCAGGTGGATGCCCTTGGACGCGCGCACGTGGAACTGGCCGCGGGTGTCGGCCAGGGCCTGGGTGTCGTCGGTCCACACGCCGGTGGCGTTGATGACCTGCTTGGCCCGCACCTCGAACGTCCGCCCGGTCTCCACGTCTTTGACCGTCGCGCCGGACACCCGCTCGCCTTGCCGCAGGAAGCCGGTGACCTGGGTCCCGTTGGCGGCCAGCGCCCCGAACGACGCGGCGGTGCGCACCAGGGTGAGGGTGTGCCTGGCGTCGTCCACCTGCGCGTCCGAGTATTGCAGCGCGCCGGTCAGGGAGTCGCTGCGCAGGCAGGGCGCCTCGCGCAGGGCGTGCTTGCGGGACAGGTGCCGGTGGCGCTTCAGCCCGTGGGCCGTGCCCGAGGTGATGGCCATCGCGTCGTACAGCGCCACCCCGGCCCCCACGTAGGGACGTTCCCAGCCCCGGTGCTGCAGCGGGTAAAGGAACATCACGGGCCGCACCAGATGCGGGGCGAGCCGGTTGAGCAGCAGGCCCCGCTCGTGCAGGGCTTCCCGGACCAGCCCGAAATCGAGCATCTCCAGGTAGCGCAGGCCGCCGTGAATGAGCTTGCTCGACCGGCT
>PMOU01000298.1 GCA_003161205.1 Actinomycetota bacterium
GGCTGAACGCCTACTTCAAGGATGTCGTGCTCACCGAGCAGGCGTTCGTGAAGGACCCGAAGACGGCGATCAAGCAGGTCCTGAGCGCCAGCGGCGTCAGCGTGGTCGG
This sequence comes from Actinomycetota bacterium, assembly GCA_003161205.1. The sequence continues at coordinate 110 of PMOU01000298.1, forward strand.
TTTCGCCAGGTTCCAGGTCGGCCAGGCCTGAGGTCAGCCTGATGCCGGAATCCGGGCCTGCGGGGGTGCTTCATCCGAGCTGGCACCGGGTGGTGCTGAAGCTGTCCGGCGGGTTGTTCGCGGGTAGTGAGCCCCTGGGCATCTCGCCGGACGTGGTGGCGCACCTGGCGGCGGAGATCCTCGCCGCGGTGAAGGACGGAGTGGAGGTCGCCGCGGTGGTCGGCGGCGGCAACATGTTCCGCGGCGCGGCCCTGGCCGAACGGGGGATCGACCGGGCCCGCGCCGACTACATGGGCATGCTCAGCACGGTCATCAACTGCCTGGCCCTGCAGGATGTGCTGGAGAAGCTCGGCGTGGACACCCGGGTCCAGACGGCCATCACGATGGGCCAGGTCGCGGAGCCCTACATCCCGCGCCGTGCCATCAGGCACCTGGAAAAGGGCCGGGTGGTGATCTTCGGGGCCGGGCTCGGCGCACCGTTTTTCTCGACCGATACCGCCGCCGTCCAGCGCGCGCTCGAGATCGGGGCCAGCGCGGTCCTCAAGGGCACCAAGGTGGACGGCGTGTACGACGCGGACCCGCACACGACGCCGGACGCGGTGCGTTTCGAGCGGCTGGACTACGGCGAGTTCCTGGCCCGCGAGCTGAAGGTGATGGACACCACAGCGGTGAGCCTATGCATGGACAACGGGCTGCCGATCGTGGTGTTCGCCCTGATGGGCGAGGGCAACGTGGTCCGGGCCATCCGCGGCGAGAAGGTCGGTACCCTGATCTGCCGCCAGGACCGCGAGGACCCCCAGGACCACGAGGACCACGAGGACCATGCAGAGCACACCTGAGGTCGGCAGACGGCTAAGCTCGCTAAGGGCATGGCCAGCAGCACAACGGAGCCGAACATGATCGATGACACCCTCTTCGAAGCCGAGGAGAAGATGGACAAGGCGGTCTCGATCGCCAAAGAAGACTTCAGCATCATCCGCACCGGCCGTGCGCACCCGGGCATGTTCAGCAAGGTCACGGTGGACTACTACGGGTCGCCGACACCGGTGAATCAGCTGGCTTCCTTTCACGTCCCGGAGCCCCGGATGGTGGTCATCCAGCCGTTCGACAAGAGCTCGCTGGCGGCTATCGAGCGGGCCATCAGGAACAGCGACCTGGGCGTCAACCCGTCGAACGAAGGCACCATCATCAGGATCGTGCTGCCTGAGCTGACCGAAGACCGCAGGCGCGAGTACATCAAGACCGCGCGGCACAAGGCCGAGGACGGCCGGGTCGCGATCAGGAACATCCGGCGCCACGCCAAGGAAACCCTGAACAAGATGATCAAGGCCGGGGACGCCCCCGAGGACGACGTGCACCGGGCCGAGCGCGAGCTCGACGAGCTCACCCACACCTACGAGGCTCAGGTGGACGAACTGCTCAAACACAAGGAAGCCGAGCTCCTCGAGGTCTAGTTGGACACCGACGCAGCTGGACCGCCGCCCGCACCCCAGGCCGAGTCGGTACCACCAGCCGGGCGGGCCGGGCGCAACCTTCCCGTCGCGATCGGCGTGGGCGCGGTCCTGGGCGGCCTCGTCATCCTCACGCTGCTGACCGTCAAGGCCACGTTCTTGATCTACGTGGGCATCGCGCTGGCCATCGCCCTGTCCGAGCTGGCGACGGCGCTGGCCAAGCGCGACATCAACATCGCGGTGATCCCGGTGGCGGCCGGCGGGGCAGCCGTCTTGACCTGCGTGTACTGGCTGAACGCGCGGGACGCGCTGGCGGCGCTGGCGCTGACCGTGATCGCGATCTTTGCCTGGCGGCTGCCCGGCGGCGCGTCCGGCTACGTCAAGGACACCACGGCCAGCGTCTTCGCCGTGATCTACATCCCGTTCCTCGCCTCCTTCGTGGCCGCGATGCTGGCGCCCGCCGACGGTCCGCGACGGGTGCTGACCTTCGTGATCCTGACCGTCTGCAGCGACATCGGCGGCTACTTCGCCGGGATCACCCTCGGCCGCGGCGGCCGCCACCTCATGGCGCCCTCGATCAGCCCGAAGAAGACGTGGGAAGGCTTCGCGGGCTCAGTCGTCGCCTGCCTGGCCGGCGGGGCGCTGTGCCTGCCGCTGCTGCTGCACGGCCACGCCTGGCAGGGCCTGCTCACCGGGGCCGCGGCGGTGCTCGCGGCCATCGGCGGGGACCTGGTCGAGTCCATGATCAAGCGTGACCTCGACATCAAGGACATGGGCACGCTGCTGCCTGGTCACGGCGGCGTGCTCGAGCGGCTCGATTCGCTGCTGGCCGTCGCCCCCGTGGTCTGGCTCCTGCTGCTCGTGTTTGTCCCCGTGCACTAGCTCCCGGGCACTAGCTCCCGGGCACAAGGTTCCGCGCGCTAGCTCCCGGGGCGCTAGTTTTAGCCGCGCTTATCCGGGGAGTGGCCAGGCCAGGTGCTGCCGGATGGCCATGTCCCGCGGGCACCGAAAGCTCGCCGGGCCGCGGTTCCCGAGCGGCCGCGGCCCGGCGACTCCATCAGGACGGTCCGACCACCCAGCTCCGCTGCTGCGCGGCGAGCCGGGCGACCAGGGCGGCGGAGCCGCGTTCCTTGGCGAGCTGCCGGTCCCGTTCCGATATCGGCACGACCCAGAGCCAGCGGACGGGGTCCCCCCCGAAGCTGAAGCCCGACAGGTCCGGCGGCTCGGGCCCGGGTAGCACGCCGGGGGAGTCGAGCAGCAGGACGGACCCGTAGACCTCGCCGTCGCCGAGCGGGAACGTGGCGGGCTCGTGGTACCAGCGGACGCTGTGCCCTGGCCCGAACCAGGTGACGGCGCGCCACGGGTAGGTCGCGAGCCACAGGAACACCCGGGCCGCCTGCGCGCTGGGCAGCGTGGTGGCGATCGCGAGCTCGATCCGCGCGTAGCCGCTCGGGTCGTCGAGAACCTGCTCCACCACGGGCATCCGCTGGCAGCTCATGCCGACGGTGGACAGGACGGTGTAGGGACGGCGCGGGCTGGCCGGCCGTTCGGTCACCCCGGTGAGCGGCTGGTTGCCGGCCGAGGCGTCCCAGTAGTGCCCGCCCGGGCCGAGCCGGGGCGCCAGGTGGCCGAGCAGCGCCTGCTGGAACTGCCCCCACCCGGCGGCCGAGCCCCGCCACCGCCAGTAGGCCCGGGACCGGTCCAGCCGGGGCGCGAGCCCCTCCATGGCGTCGTCCAGTGACCAGCCGAACGGGGTCTGGCCGATCACGTCGCTGCTGTAGCCGGGCATCCCGCGGTCCATGTCGGACCAGCCCGCGATGACCGCGATCGGCCGTCCGTGCTGCAGGATCGCCACTCCGTCGCCCTCTTCGAACCACAGTGCTTCCAGGGCAGCGGCCGGCAGCGGCGGCCCGCCAGCAGGGTGCTTGGTCCGCCCGGCGGGCATCAGCGGCGCCCGGCCGGCGTCGAGCCGGGCCTGGTCGGCGGCCGGGGGCGCGGGCCGGTGGTTGGCGATCCAGGTGGCCGATATCGCGGCGGTGTCGTCGTGCAGGTAAGCGGCCGTGGTCAGGCCGTCGTATTCGACGGTCACCTTGCGGCTCCCGTAGGGGCTGACACTCTCAAGCAGTGTGACCGGCAGCCGCGGACGGGCCGGCCCGCTAGCTTCCGGATGCGACAAGGCCATGGAGGAAATGTACTGACTTCCCAAGCGGAGCCAAAACTGCTCCCTGGCGCCACTGCGGGACGGGCACGGATCTGGCCCCCCTATCCTGGTGAGGCACCCAAAATCTTTTTATTATCCGAACGGAGCCGAGTGTCACCCCATCGTCCCCCTGCCACCGGTCCCGTGGTCTCAGCCAGACCACGTGTTCCGGTCGAGCTCACCCTGGATGCTATCCCGGGCCTGGACGCCATGACGGGGCTCGACGACCCGGCCGCACTAGATTTCCCGACCTCACTAGACGCCCCGACCGCGCCGGATGCCCTGGCCGCATCGGACGACTCGGCGAAACCGAAGGCCCGCCGCCCAGCCCCCGGCCGGCCGCCGCGTCACCTGGCCGACCTGCCGCTGGCCGAGCGCCGCGCCGTCGTGGCCGGACTCGGCGAGCCGCCGTTCCGGGCCAGCCAGCTCTCCCGGCACTTTTTCGGCCGCTACACCGACCGGGCCGACGAGATGACCGACCTGCCGCAGGCCTCCCGTGACGCGCTGGCGCAGGCCCTGCTGCCCCGGCTGCTGACCGCCGACCGCGAGCTGTCCTGCGACGACGGGACCACGCGCAAGACCCTGTGGCGGACGTTCGACGGGGCGATGGTGGAGTCGGTGCTGATGCGCTACCCGGACCGGGTCACGATGTGCGTGTCGTCGCAGGCGGGCTGCGGGATGGCGTGCCCGTTCTGCGCGACGGGTCAGGCGGGCCTGACCCGTAACCTGTCCGCGGCCGAGATCGTGGGCCAGGTCGTGGCGGGCGCGCGACTGCTGGCGACCGGTCAGGTTCCCGGCGGTCCGGGCCGGGTCTCCAATGTGGTGTTCATGGGCATGGGGGAGCCGCTGGCCAACTACGCGAGCGTGCTCGCCGCCATCCGCAGGCTGACCGATCCGGTGCCCGAAGGCATGGGTATCTCCCAGCGCTCGGTCACCGTCTCCACGGTGGGCCTGGTCCCGGCGATCGCCCGGCTCGCCGCCGAGGGGCTCTCGGTGCGGCTGGCGGTGTCCCTGCACGCCCCCGACGATGAGCTGCGTGACACGCTGGTGCCGGTGAACCGGCGGTGGAAGGTCGCCGAGGTGCTGGGCGCGGCCCGGGATTACGCCGCGGCCACCGGCCGCCGCTTCTCGGTGGAGTACGCGCTGATCAAGGACATCAACGACCAGGCGTGGCGGGCGGACCTGCTGGGTTCGCTGCTGGCCGGCGATCTCGCGCACGTGAACCTGATCCCGCTCAACCCGACGCCCGGTTCGAAGTGGACCGCGTCCCGGCCGTCCGCGCAGCGTGAGTTCGTCCGCCGCCTGGAGGACCACGCGGTGCCGGTCACGGTGCGGGACACCCGGGGCCGCGAGATCGACGGTGCCTGCGGCCAGCTCGCCGCCTCGGTGAGTTCCTGAGCCCATGAGCGGTACCCGGCTTCGCCTGCTGCGCTGGCGGGCGGTGCACTGGGCGTGGGATGCGGCGCAGCGGGCCGGAGTGGTGACCGCGGATACTCCGGCCGGGCGGCGGTTCGCCGGGTTCGGCCGCGGGTCGATCGCGGCCTTCCCGCCCGGGTCGGTCTTCGGGGAGCGCTCGATCACGATCGGCTCCGATACGCTCATCGGCGCGCTGGTCAGCCTGTCCGCCGGGATGGTGCCCGGTCAGGATCTCGGCCCGGTGCCGGTGCTGCGGATCGGGGACCGCTGCGTGATCGGCCGGGGCAGCCATATCGTCGCGCATCATTCGCTGGTGATCGAAGACGACGTGTTCACCGGGCCGTACGTCTACATCACCGACCAGAACCACGGGTACGCCGATCCGGATGTCCCGATCGGCCGGCAGCTGCCGCGCAACGACGCCGTCCGCATCGGTTCGGGCAGCTGGCTGGGGGCCGGCGCGATCGTGCTGCCTGGCGCGTGCATCGGCCGCAACGTCGTGATCGCGGCCGGCTCGGTGGTCCGCGGTACCGTGCCCGACCGGTGCGTAGCGGCAGGCGTCCCGGCCCGGGTGGTCAGGCGGTACGAACCCGGCGACGGCTGGTCCGGCTCACGCGTGACCGTCGCCGAACGCCTCGATGCCGTCGCCGANNACGCGTCGATAGCGTCCCGCAGCCGCCCGACCTGCTGCGCTAGCCGGGCGGTCGCCACCGGCCGTCCGCCCCCGCCGGCCTGGTTCTACCGTTTCACGTCCTGACCTGGCGGTCTTCCCTCCGTCTCGAAGGACTCGCCGCGCAGCGCGCGTTCGACCAGGCCGACCGCCCGGGCGGTGGCGGCGAGCCGGGCGCCCTCCTTGCGGTAGACGGCCAGGACGGTATCGATGGCGTGCGGCGGCAGCGAGCCGGCCAGCTCGGTTCTCGCCGTGCGGTAACCGTGGCGGGCGCCTTCGACGCACGCCTTGGCGTGGTACCTGGCCAGGGCGGCCAGCGCCACCGGATAGCGGCGCAGCACGCCGTGCAGACGGTAATCGGGCGGCACGACGTCAAGCAGCCAGCCCACCGCGGTGGACTCGAACTCCTCGCTACCCGGCGGATGCACTCCGGCCGGCCACCCGGGCGGCGTATACGTGGCCATGCCCGCAGTATACCCGCAATCGAACGAGTATTCTATGGTGCAGCCCTACGCGCTGCCGTCCTGAGCTAGCGGCTCGCGTACGGAGGTGATGCCGGCCAGGCCGGAGATGGTCAGCACCGGAGCCAGCAGGGGGCTGGCGATGACCTGGATCCGGGACAGGTGCGTGAACAGGACGGTGAGCCCGGCACTGTCGAGGTATTGCACGGCGGTGAGGTCGACGACGAACGGGCCACCCTCCGGCGCGGCCTGGCCGAGCGCGTCGCGGAAGCTGTCGGCGTTGCTCAGGTCGATCTCGCCGACGGCGGTCACGACCGGGGTGCCGTCGGTCCCGCGCCGGGTGGAAAGCTTGAGCCGGGTGGTCATGTGATCCTCGCGTACATGTCGACGGTGGTGCCGGCCGGCCCCGGCTCGATGGTCACCTGCTGCATAAGGGCCCGCATCAGCGCGATGCCGTGCCCGCGAGGACCATGGTCGCCGGGCGGGGCGGGTTTCCACCGGCCGGCGTCGGTGATCGTCAGGCGCAGCTGATGCGCCGTTGAGACCGCCCGCAGCCGGATGTGCGTGCCGGGGGAATGACGATGCCCGTGCTCGATCGCGTTGGCGCAGGCTTCACCCGCCGCCACCAGGACATCCTGAACCATCTTGGCGCTGATGTCGCAGCTGCGCAGCCAGCCGCGCAGCGTGGCCCGGACCGGGGCGAGCTGGCCCGATTCCGCCGCGAAGACGATCTCCAGGGGCCCGGGCTGATGGTAGAGGACCAGCGCGACGTCGTCCTCGTACCCCCCGGCCGGGGCCATCCGCGTCATGACCTGAGCCGCGAGGTCCTCCAGCGTCGCCCCGCTGCCCGCACGCACCACTTCTCCCGCCGCGGTCATGCCATCGGTGATCGACCGCCCCCGGCGCTCCACCAGCCCGTCGGTATANNCGGATGGCCAGCGGGAGCGAGCGGCCGCCTTCGAGCAGGACCACGCTGCCGTCGGGAGCCACGACGATGCCGGGCGGGTGAGCGGCGCTTGAGTAGGTGAGCTGGCCGGTGCCGGGATCAAGGATGCCGCAGAAGACGGTGGCGCACTCGCCCCCCGGGACGAAGGAGGCGAACCTGTCCATGGCCGTCAGCGCCTGGCTGGCGCTCGCGTCCTGCAGCAGGAGCGCCCGGCAGGCGCTGCGCAGCTGCCCCATCACGGTGGCCGCGCCGAGATCGTGCCCGACGCAATCGCCGACCACGATGCCGATCCGCCCGTCGGGCAGGTCGACGATGTCGTACCAGTCACCGCCGACCTCGAGCGGGCGCATGGCGGGTTCGTAGCGGACGGCGAAGCCCGCGGGCAGCCGGGCCGGCCCCAGGATCGCGCGTTGCAGGGCCACGGCCGTCTCGCGCTGCTGATCGGTCTGGTGCGCGCGGTGCAGCGCCTGGCCGAGGTAGCCGCAGACCAAGCTGAGCAGGGTGCGGTCTTCAGCGGTGAGCACGCGGGCGGAATCGAACTCGATCCAGATCGCCAGGGTGCCGGCCGGATACTCCAGCCTGATCCCGACGCCCGCCGGCCCGTCCGCCGTCGGAGTCAGCAGCGGCTGGTCCCGCATCGCGGCCAGCGCGCCGCGGAGCTCGGCGGGCAGCGCCTGCCAGCTGGTGGCCGTGCCCGTCGAGGCCACCGTGACCTGGTCGGTCCCGGTCCAGGTGGCGGCGATGACATGCCGTGCCCGCCAGAGCCTGCGCACCTCTCCCAGTGCTTCTTGCAGCACCTCGGCGGCGCTGCCGGCCCGGGACAGCACCAGCCCCATCGCGGCCAGCGCCGCCTCCCGCTGGACCGCGTAGTGCTCGGCGGTGATGTCCCGGAAGGTGCCCACGACCATGCGCCGGCCCTGCTCCGGGTCGGCGACCTCGTTGAAGCTGCCCGCGGCCCATATCCGGTGCCCGTCGCGATGGATGAGCGGGACGTTGAAGCTGCCCTTGCTGTGCGTCATCAGGTCCCGGGAGGCGGCCCGGACCAGGGCGCGCCCGTCGGCGTCAGCTTCCCTGTCCGGCCACCACGGCGGCGCCGGCGGGTAGGGCAGGCCCTCGGGCCCGAAGCCCAGGGTGTCGGTGAAGGCGGCATTGACCTCGATCGTCGCGCCGCTCTCGTCTAGGACGAAGAAGGCCTCGTGCAGCGAGTCGAGCAGGGCGGCGCGCCACCGGGCGTGCTGGCTGCGCAGCCGGGCGAGCTCCACGTTGGCCCGGACGCGGGCGAGCAGCTCGGCGGCCGAGAAGGGCTTGACGAGATAGTCATCCGCCCCCGCCTCCAGGCCCTCGATCGCGGCTTCCTGCCCGGCCCGGGCGGACAGCAGCAGCACCGGCACGTCCGCGGTCCGCAGGTCAGAGCGAAGCGCCGTGACGAGCTGGAGGCCGGACAGGCGCGGCATCATGACATCGCTGATCACGATGTCCGGCGGGCTGGCCCGGGCGGCATCCAGCGCGGCCTGCCCGTCGGTGACGGTGATGACTTCGTAGCCGGGCCGCAGCAGCCGCTGCAGGTATTCGCGCATGTCGGCGTTGTCGTCCGCGAGCAGCACCTGCGCCGGGGTCGGCTTACCCTCCGCGTCGCGGCGCGCGGTACCGGTCACCGGCGCGGCGGTCAAGGCCTCCTCGGCGATCTCGCCTGAGGGCAGCCACCGCATGGCTTCCTCGAGGTACGGGTTGGCGACGGCGGGTACGGCGCGCGACCCGCCGGCCGCCACCACGTTCTCGTCCGGCAGATGCCCGTGGCCGAACCGGAGCCGGACGGTGAAGGTCGTGCCCGCATTCTCCGTGCTCTCGGCGGTGATCGTGCCCCCGTGCAGCCCGACCAGCTCGCGCACCAGGGCGAGCCCGATGCCGCTGCCTTCGTTGGACCGGGCCGGCGCGTTCTCGATCCGGTGAAAGCGGTCGAACAAGCGGGGCAGCTCGGCCCCGGCGATCCCGACGCCGGTATCGGTGACGCGGAGCACGGCCTGTCCGTCCTGTTCAGTGAGACAGACGCTGATCGTGCCGTCGAAGGTAAACTTCAAGGCGTTGCTCAGCAGGTTGAAGACCACCTTCTCCCACATTTCGCGGTCGACGTAGACCGGTGCGCTCAGGGCCGGGCAGTCCACCTCGTAGCGCATGCCGGCCCGCTCGATGGCCGACTCGAAGACGCTGGCCAGTTCGGCGGTGAAGGCCCCCAGGTCGACCGGCTCGAAGCTGGCCTGCATGCGGCCGGCCTCGATCCTGGAGAAGTCGAGCAGGGTATTGACCAGCTTGCCGAGCCGCAGGCCGTTGCGGTGAATGACGTCAAGCTCAGCGGCCGCGATCTCGTCCGCCGGGTCCAGCCTGGCCCGCAGCTCCTCGACCGGACCCATGATCAGGGTGAGCGGGGTGCGGAATTCATGGCTCACGTTAGAGAAGAACGTCGTCTTGGCCCGGTCAACCTCCGCGAGCTCCTCGGCTCTGCGCAGCTGGGCCTGGTAGGCCACCGCGCCGTTGACCAGCGCCGCGGTCTGCTGGGCCACCAGGTGCAGGAACGAGGAGTACGCCTCGTCCAGCACCCGCCCGGCGCTGGCGGCCAGCACGATCGCGCCGGCCGGCTGGCCGCTTTCCGCCCGCAGCGGCAGCACCATGGCCTGCGAGGGCGGGGTCTGCCAGCCGCCGGCGGGCAGCTCCCCGAAGCGGGGGATCACGTCATCGAGCGTGACCGGGCGGCCGTCGCGCAGCACCTGATCCACCGGCCACCCGCCCGGTCCGTCCGGCCGCGGCGACAGGACGGTGCCCGGCGGGCTGCTCCCGGTCAGCTCGGCGGTGTCCGCGCCGTCGGCACCCCGCAGGTAGATGGCGGCGAAGGGCACGACCTCCTGGGCCTGATCCAGGGCCTGGACGACGAGATCGCACGCCTCGGCGACGCTGCGAGCGCGCCCCGCCCGGGCGCCCAGGTCCTGCAGCACGGCGAGCCTGCGCCTGCCGACCACCTGCTCGGTGGTGTCCCTGACCGCGGTGAACACGCCGCCCACCACACCGTCGTCATCGTGCAGCGGGCTGTAGGAGTAGGTCCAGTACGTCTCTTCCCAGTAGCCGTGCCGGTTCATCGGCAGCAGCAGGTCCTCGGACCAGGTGGCCTGCCCGCTGCGCATGACCGAATCGAGCATCGGGCCGATGGTGTCCCAGATCTCGCTCCACACCTGACGACCAGGCCGGACGGTCGCCGGGTGCTTGTTTCCGAGCAGGGGCAGGTACGCGTCGTTGTAGAAGAAACGCAGTTCCTCGCCCCACCAGATGATCATCGGGAACCGCGAGGTCAGGCAGATGCGGCACGCGGTCCGCAGGCTGGCCGGCCAGTCCCGCGGATCACCCAGCGGAGAAGTCTCCCAGGGATACGCGCGCATCCGCTGCGCCATCTCGCCGTCGCCGGGGAAAGCCAGTTCGGCCGGGCCGGGGCTCGCACCGCTGCTCATGGCCTCCCCTATGCCGGCCGGGCCGCCAAGTTACCCAGGAGTTTCCTGGTAGCAGGATAACGTACCTGACTCCAGGGCGGTTGTTAGGCTAATACCCGGCAGGAACGGCCGGGCGACAGGAGGCAAGGGTGCCTCAGGCGGATGCCGATCTTGTGGTCACGCTGCAGGCCGACCCGGCTGGGCCGTGCCTGATCACGGTGTCCGGCGAGCTCGACTACCACACCGGACCCCGGCTGCGAGCGTGTCTTGAGGAGGCGCCGCTTGGGCCCGGCGCCGCTCTCGTGCTCGACCTGGCCGGGCTTACCTACTGTGACTCCAT
>PMOU01000327.1 GCA_003161205.1 Actinomycetota bacterium
CTGGTCGTGATCGTCGTCGGCGGGCTCTACATCGTGACCGCGGGGGTGAGCAAGGACCCGGCGAATATCTCCGCCGCTGAGGTGCAGTTGCTCGGGATCGGCACCACCCTCGGTGTCGTCGCGCAGACCGTCGCGTTGTTCCCGTCGCTGCGCGGGGCCGGGTTCCGCTGGCGGCCCACGCTCGGGTTCCAGCGGACCGAAGTCTCAGAGATCGGCCGGATGGCCAGATGGATGCTGGTCTACGTGGTCTCCCAGTCAGCCGGGAACATAGTTGCCCTGAGGGTCGCGAACACGGCTTCGGCCGGCCAGAACGGAATCTCTGCTTACTCCATCGCCTGGCAGCTGTTTCAGCTCCCCTACGCCATCGTCGGCATCTCCGTGATCACCGCGCTGCTGCCCCGGATGAGCGAGCACGCGAGCGCACGCCGGTATTCGCTGGTCCGGGACGATTTCTCGATCGGCGTCCGGCTGGCGGCCGTGATCGTCGTGCCGGCCGCGATCTACATTGGCGTGCTCGGCGGCCCGCTCGCCGAATTCCTGTTCTCCTACGGCAGCACCTCCCCGGCCCACGCCAGGTACGTCGGCGAAACCTTCGGCCTGTTCTCGCTGGGCCTGGTGCCTTACATGCTGACCCAGCTGCAGCTGAGGGTCTTCTACTCGTTCCAGGACAGCCGGACCGCCGCCCTCGTCGGCGTGCTCACCATGGGCGTCAGTATCGCGGCCAACTACATCGCGCTGGCGGTACTGCCGCACCCGGATGTGGTGGCCGGGCTCGCTGTCGCATACGGGATAGCTAACCTGGTCGGCACGATAGCCGGGTGGGCGCTGCTGCTGCGCCGGGTCGGCAGCCTCGACGGGTGGGCGATCGCCCGCAGCCTGACCAGGATGCACCTGGCCACCGTGCCCGGGCTCGTCTTCGCCGTGGCCGTCATGATCGGCGCCGGACACGTGACGCATAACCCGGGCGCGGTCTACGGCCTGCTGGTGACGGTGGTCGGCGGCGGCGGCGCGTTCGCGCTCTACGCGCTCTGCGCCAGGGCGCTGCGGGTGGCCGAATTCGGATTCCTCGCCCGGACGATGGCGGCGAGGTTCGGCGGCCAGAGCGGGCGGCATTAGCATGGGTACCAAGCTATGAGCACATACACGTCGGAACCAGGTACCCGGCTAGCGGGGCGCTATCGCCTCGTTGACCAGGTCAACGCGGGCGCTGGCTGGATGTACTGGAAGGCCACCGACGAGACCCTCGCCCGCTCTGTCACCGTGCTCACTTTCGCGACGGGTTTTCCCCGGGTGGCCGAGGCCATCGCCGCGGCCCGGGCGGCCAGCAGGCTCAACGACCCGCGCTTCCCCCAGGTGTTCGACGTAGAAGACTCCGACGAACTGCCCTACATAGTGATGGAATGGGTCGTCGGCGAGTCGCTGCTCGACATGCTCTCGGAAGGTCCGCTCGACCCGCCCCGCGCGGTCGCGCTGGTGCTGGAGGCGGCCCAGGCGGTCACGGCCGCGCACGCCGCCGGCCTGGCGCACCTGCGGATGGATCCGGCCTGCCTGCACTGGACGCCAGGGGGCGGGGTGAAAATCGCCGGGCTCGGTATCGACGCCGCCCTCACCGGCACTCAGCTGACCGGCACCGAGCTGACCGGGGGGGAGGACGCCGAGGACCCGGCCCTCACCGATACCCGCGATCTCGCCCGGCTGCTTTACGCTGCCCTCACCGGGTACTGGCCTGGTCAGCCGGGTTCAGCCGGGTCAGAGCCGGGATTGCTGCCGCCCGCGCCCGAGACCGACGGGAACGTGTGCACGCCGCGTCAGGTGTCCGCTGGCGTCCCGGCTGGCGTTGACGCCGTGACCTGCCAGGCACTGTTCCAGCGGCCGAGCCGGCACGGCCCGGCGCTCAGCACGCCCGCGATGTTCGCTGACGCCCTGGCCAGCGTGGCCCCGCCGGTCCCGATTCCTTTCGCGTCCCCCCCAGCCAGCCGACCGACGGCCAGCACGGGCGGTTACGGCCCGAATGGAACCACGAACCCGTACCCGACCGCCGACACGGCCGCTCGCTTCCGCGAGGGCAGCGGCTACCGCCGGCCGCCCAGCCAGCGCTCCGCGGTGAGCCGGACCATCATCGGCGTGGTGGTCGTCCTGGTCCTCGTGGTGGCCGGGGTGACGGTATGGACGCTCGCCCGCGGCTCACACAACGCGGCATCCCCGTTGCCTGGCCGCACGCAGTCCACGTCCCCGGCCGCCGCCGCAGTCGAGTTGCTCAAACCGGTCAGTGCCAACAGTTTCGACGTCTACGGGAACGACGGCGGGAACGAGAACGCCGACGACGCGCCCTACGCGATCGACGGCAGCACCAGCACGGCCTGGCACACCGATTACTACTTCGGCAACCCGGTGTTCGGCGGCCTGAAGACGGGCACCGGGCTGATTCTCAACATGGGCAAGAAGGTGCGGCTGAGCCAGGTGAAGGTCCAGTTCGGCACCATCTGCTGCACGCACGTCGAGGTCGAGATCGGCAACGACGCCACCCCGGATGCCTCGGCGCTGCGCACCTTCACCGGGCTGCAGAGCTCCGATACGGCGGCTGGCATCACGACGTTCAACGTGACCAGCGCCGCGACNNCCAGTACGAGTCGCTGATCTACAACGTCACCCTGCAAGGATCCGCCCCGAGCCAGTCGGGTTGATGCCGGATGCCAGACGCAGGCGGGCCGGGCCCTTCGGACGCCGAACTGCTCCGCCAGCATGTGGCCGGAGATGACGCAGCGTTCGGCGAGCTGTTCCGCAGGCACCGGGACCGGCTGTGGGCGGTCGCCCTGCGCACCGTCTGCGACCCGGAAGAAGCGGCCGACGCGCTGCAGGACGCGATGGTCTCGGCCTTCCGGCGGGCGGCGGACTTCCGCGGTGAGTCGGCCGTCACCACCTGGCTGCACCGGATCGTGGTGAACGCGTCCCTGGACCGCCTCCGCCGCCGGGCGGCCAGGCCCGCCCTGTCGGCGGGCGACGAGCAGGCGTTCGAGGCCCTGGTCGCGCAGGACGGCGATCCCGCCCACGCCGTGGACACCAGGCTGGACGTCGACGCCGCGCTGCGGATCTTGCCGCCGCAGCAGCGGGCGGCGCTCGTGGTCGTCGACATGCTCGGCTTCTCCGTCGCCGAGGCCGCCGTGATTCTCGACACCTCCCCCGGCACAGTGAAAAGCCGTTGCGCCCGGGCCCGCGCCCGGCTGCTCCCCCACGTAGCGCACCTGCGAGGGAACCGATCGGCGAGCGAGAGCGTCTCACCTGCGCAAGGAGGAGACAAGTGAGCGAGGCTGCGGTGCCCAGACGAGCGGAAGACTGCCCGTGAAAGGGCAGCTGACCCACCTGGACACCGATGTCCTGGCCGAGTTCCGCGCGGGGCTCATCACCGGCCGCCGCGGTGCCCGGATCGCCGCGCACCTGGCGGGATGTGATCGCTGCGCCGCGCTGAGCGATGAGCTTTCCGGGGTTTCCGCGCTGCTCGCCGCGGCCGGCGTCCCGGCGATGCCCGACCAGGTCGCACAGCGGCTTGACACCGTGCTCGCCGCGGAGGCGGCCCAGCGGAATGATTCCGAACGGGCTCGTGGTGACAGCACGCGGGATCGCGCGACGAGCGGCCGCCCGGCCGGGAACCGGGGCTGGCGCCTGGTGTCCCTGCGCGTGCTCGCCCCGGCCGCGGCCGGCGTGCTGGCCGCCACCGGATACGGGCTGAGCCAGCTTGCCGGAGGGCCAGCCAGCCCGGCCATGTCGGCGGCCGCGGCGGGCAGCCCCGCGAGGCCGGTCAGGGCGGCCAACGGCGCCAACGCCCCCGCGCTGGCGCCTCGCGCCGCGGCCACGGCCGCGGGGTCACAGCGGCTGGCACCGGCGAGCTTCCCCTTCGTGACCAGCCCCGCCAACTTCCTGCCCGGCACGCTCAAGCAGCAGCTCGAGGCGGCTCTGCGCGGGCAAGCGGCGGCCGGTACGACGCAGGCGGCACCGGCCGCGGTCAGGGCATGCGTGCGCAATGTGGCCGGCAGCGCCGACCCGGTGCTGGTCGAGAGTGCTCACTACCAGGGCCAGCCCGCCACCGTCATCATCGTGAGCACGAGCAAGGGCGCTACGGCCTGGGTAGCGGGACCGGGCTGCTCCTCCGGCCAAACTCATCCGCTCGCCACCGCGACGCTGCCGCCGGGAATTGCCAGGCCCTAGTATCGGTTCACTGGAGTGCCAGTCAGATGAGGGGTTGATAACGGTTGGCAGAAGTGACCGAAGTCCGGAACGTCATCGTCATCGGGTCCGGCCCGACCGGTTATACGGCGGCACTCTACGCGGCTCGCGCCGAGCTGAAGCCCTTGGTTTTCGAG